>JAHEFL010000357.1 GCA_024640205.1 Flavobacteriales bacterium
CAGGACGGAATTCGAGATCGATCTGCAGGTGGATGAGTACGACATCGCGAAATTGGAAGTGGGGCAGCCCATCCACATCACCATGGACAGCCATCGCGGCAAGGTGTTCCAGGGTGAAGTGATTCGCATCGATCCGCTGATGGACCCGCGTTCCCGGACCTTCAATGTGGTGGCAGGGTTCACAGAGGCCCCTGAGGTTGTTTACCCGAACCTCACGGTGGAGGCGAACATCGTTACCGGACGCAAGGAGGAGGCCATCACCGTGCCGGCGGCCTACCTCGTGAACGGCACCCAGGTGATCGGCGAGAACGGCGAACGCATCGATGTGGAAGTGGGTCTGCGCGACCTGCAGCGTGTGGAGGTAGTGGCCGGGATCGATACCAGCACCGTGATCCTGAAACCATGAATAACACAGGGGCGCAAATGAATGCTCGCGGGAGGATCCATGGTGGATCCCTCCATGGCCCTGCCGTGATCCGATACTTGTCACAGCATCGGCCGTAGGATGAAATTGGTGATCGGCATAGCGGGTACCCTGTTGCTGGCGCGCTTGAAACAAAGCATCGTCGCTGCGGTCGGCGTCACCGTCAGCATCACGATGTACATCAGCCTTTCGGGTTTCATGAACGGGCTGAACGGCATGTTGGACGGCCTCATCCTCAATCGCACCCCGCATATCCGGCTCTACAATGAGATCAAGCCGACAGCGGTGCAGCCTTCGGAGTTGGCCTATGCAGGGAACAAGGACCATCACTCTTTCATCAGTAGCGTGAAACCCAAGCCGGGCGTGGACCGCATCCGTAATGCCGGTGGCATCATGGCCGCCCTTCGGGATGATCCGCGCGTGTTGGGCATCGCACCCAAGGTGGTGGCACAGGGCTTCTTCAATGTGGGAACCACGGAGCTTACGGCATCCGTGAACGGCATTGACCCGATGGAGGAGGCCCGCCTGTTCAAATTCACGGATTACCTCGTCCAGGGTGAGTTGGCGGACATGATGGGCGCGAATACAGTGGTGCTGGGCAAGAGCCTGGCAGACCTGATGCTGGCGGAAGTGGGCGATGTGGTGCAGTTCACCACGGCCAGGGGCGAGCGCTTCCTGCTCAAGGTGGTCGGGTTCTACCAGAGCGGGATCTCCGATTACGACAAGATCCAGTGTTACGCGGCGCTGCCCACCGTCCAGAAGCTGCTGGGCGAACCGGCCAGCTACTACACCGATATCCAGCTGAAGCTGTTCGATCTGGAACAGGCGCCTGCTTTGGCCAGCGAATATGCCGCGCTGTTCCAGGTGGACGCGATGGACATCCAGCAGGCGAACGCGCAGTTCGAGACCGGCACCAAGGTTCGCAACATCATCAGCTATGCGGTCAGCATCGTGCTCTTGATCGTGGCCGGCTTCGGTATCTACAACATCCTGAACATGATGATCTACGAGAAGCTGGACTCCATCGCCATCCTCAAGGCGACCGGCTTCTCTGGCAGGGATGTCGAGCGCATCTTCATCAGTCTCTCGCTCATCATTGGCATTTGCGGGGGCCTCGTGGGCTTGATCGGCGGCTATGCCCTGTCGCATTTCATCGCACGGATACCCTTTGAAACGGAAGCACTGCCGACCATCAAGACCTATCCGGTCGATTTCAGTGCCCAGTATTTCATCATTGGGATCATTTTCGCACTGATCACGACGTACATCGCGGGCTGGTTCCCTGCCCGGAAGGCGGCGAAGGTGGACCCCGTGGAGATCATTCGAGGGAAATGAGCAACGGCGATCCGGTCATCGAGACCCGCAAGGTCAGCAAGTTCTTCCATGACCCCGTCACCGTGCAGGTGCTCAAGGAGGTCAGTTTCAATGTGCAGCGCGGTGAGTTCGTGAGCGTGGTGGGGAAGAGCGGATGCGGAAAAAGCACCCTGCTGTACATCCTGAGCACCATGGATACCGATTATGACGGCGAGTTGTTCCTCGACGGGGAACGCGCCACCGGACTGTCACGCGATCGTCTCTCTCACCTGCGCAGTGCCAAGATCGGCTTCGTGTTCCAGTTCCATTATCTGCTGGCGGAATTCTCCGTGCTGAAGAACGTGATGCTCCCTGGATTGAAACTGGGTGTCTCGAGCGAGGCCGAGGTGCGCGACAAGGCCATGCATCACCTGGAGGTGCTCGGCATCGCGGACCATGCCCACAAAAAGGCGAACCAGGTAAGTGGCGGCCAGAAACAGCGTGTGGCCATCGCACGGTCCCTGATCAATGATCCGCTGATCCTGATGTGCGATGAACCGACCGGCAATCTGGACAGCAAGAACAGCGAGATCGTGTTCGACATCTTCAAGGGCCTTGCTGCGAATGGCCAAAGCCTGCTGGTAGTCACGCACGACGAGGATTTCGCGGCCCGCACCGATCGCACCATCGTTATGGATGATGGCCGCATAGAGGATCACGGCTATTCCGTGAAAGCGTAGAGCGCATCTCAATAATATC
Source organism: Flavobacteriales bacterium (assembly GCA_024640205.1). Classification (GTDB taxonomy): domain Bacteria; phylum Bacteroidota; class Bacteroidia; order Flavobacteriales_F; family PHOS-HE28; genus PHOS-HE28. Next base: position 2,477 of record JAHEFL010000357.1, read on the forward strand.
CTTTGGGCTGCGCGAGCGGCTTTCGCCCCCATATTTCGTTGCTTGATCCTCACATAGCCACCGGCTATGCTCCGGTCTCGCGCCTCATCTGGGACCGAGATCGATCTCGCTCGCTTCCAAAAACATGATTGAGATACGCTCCAGTGACCGCTACAGCGGTACGTACATCTTTTTGATCCGCATCAGCGGACCCGGGCAGTGGGTCCCGTGGCAATTGGCACAACCCTGGACCAGCGCATTGTAGGCTTGTGGCCGCTCCTTCCTTGGCGCCTTGTACAAGGCATCCAGCTTATTCAGATAATCCTTGCCGAAAGTGGGGTAGGTGATGGGGTCGATATGCATCCCGTCCGTAGGTGTGGCCGTGAAAAGGGAGTCGAAGTGCTTCGGCTTCGGGGGCAATTTCCCGTCGCGTGCGAGGGAAGCCTTTACACTGTCCGCATGGGCGGCCATGGCACGCATCAAGAGGGCCAGCTCACTGGCATCATCCTGCAGAACAGCCGTGTTGCCGCCGCCATCCGCCGTGCGCGCCTGCTGCGTGAAACAGGCCATCAACGCAAGGATGACCAACAGGACGATCGTATAGCGGGTGGTTATCATAGGGCATCAAAAGTAGTGGAGCAGGGTTGCGCCTGCCAC
>JAHEFL010000358.1 GCA_024640205.1 Flavobacteriales bacterium
GAAGCGCAGGTCCAGATCACGGTCGTACCTGCTCCGAACGCCGGTACGAACGGAAGCATAGCGGCTTGTGTGGATGATCCCGCAGTGGCGTTGTTCCCAGGCCTGAACGGTTCACCGGAGACCGGTGGCACTTGGAGCGACGATGACAATACGGGTGCGCTGAGCGGGAGCTTCTTCAACACGACCGGGATCGCTCCGGGAACCTATGAATTCACGTATTCGGTCGCAGGCTTCGGACCACCATGTGCCAGTGCCAGTGCCGTCGTTTCCGTGGTGGTGACCGCCGCATTGAACGCGGGGGAGGATACGGACATCGAAGTATGTGCCAGCCAGGGTAGTTTCCTGCTTTTCAATTCGCTGAATGGGTCGCCGCAACCGGGCGGTGCATGGCAGGATCTCGATGGCAGCGGTGCGCTGCTTGCTGGTGTCTTCAGCCCTTCTGTTGCTGGTAACGGTGAATGGCGCTTCAACTACATCCTTACCGGATCGGCGGAATGCGAACCCGATACGGCCATGCTCACCGTTACCGTGCTGGAAGGGCCCTTTGCAGGATGCGATGGTACGTCGAACCAGTGCAGCAATTTTCCTGAGCTGAACCTCGCAACAGCGCTTAGTTGCGGGCCGGATGAAGGCGGACAATGGTTCACGCCGTCATGGATGGAACACTCGGGCACATTCATTCCAGGCACGGATGCTCCTGGAACGTATCGATACGTGGTCGCTGCCATCGGTTCATGCGCCGCGGATACGGCCACCGTACAGGTCCAGGTTACGCAAGCTCCTGTGGCCGGGAACGATACCGTGGTTTCGATCTGTTCAACCGATATTCCGGTCCCCCTGTTCCCTCTTCTTGGTCCGAACGCCCAAATGCCAGGGAATTGGGTCTACGTAACGGGTGGCAACATTGTGCATTCGGGTGTGTACAATCCGACACAGGACAGCCCTGGCATTTACCGCTACCGTGTTCTGGGTACCTCGCCTTGTGCGGCCGATTTTGCCTTCGTGGAAGTAAGCGAACCGATCGCGGCCAATGCGGGCTGCAATGCGGTGGTCTCTTTCTGCTCGAACCAGGTGCCAGTGAACATGCGCCTGGAGCTTGGCTGCTCGCCCCAGACCGGAGGTAGCTGGGTGGGACCAAGCGGGCCTCACAGCAATTTCTTCAATCCCGCGAGTGATCCGCCCGGGGTTTACACCTATACCGTGAACGGAGTTGCTCCTTGCGCCAACGCTTCTGCAACGCTTACGATAGGGGTCACTCAGGCAGGCAATGCCGGTACTTCAAACACGGTGAATGCCTGTCTTTCCCAAAGCGAGGTCGATCTTCTCGCGGCCCTGGGTCCACTTGCCCAACCGGGTGGTATATGGACCGATGTGGGTGGATCAGGTGCGGTCCAGGGTGATCTGTTCATCCCAGCGATCGCAGGCAATGGATCCTGGCTGGTTCAATATGCGATCCCTGCGAATGGTCCTTGTCCCGAAGTAGGTAGTGAGGTTACCGTGGTGGTGGGCTCGGGGGTCAGCGCGGGCGAAAGCAACAGCCTCAATGTATGTGGAGGGTTCACCGCCTATCCGTTGATCTCCGGGTTGGCAGGGGAACCCGATGGAGGAGGTTCATGGACCGAACAGACAAGCGGCATGGTGGTGCCGAACGGGCTGCTGGATGTGAGCCAATTGGATATCGGAACCACGCTTGGCTATGTCTATCAAGTGTTCGATCCGGTTTGTGGCGCGGTCACCTCGGTCCTTCAGATCACGGTGAGCGAATACCCGGACCCGGGAGGTGGATCGGATGTACGCCTGTGCGAGACCGATGGTCAACTGGATCTCTTTGCCCAATTGACCGGAATGCCGGAACCTACCGGTGTGTGGACCGATCCGTTGGGTTACGCGCATTCCGGTACGTTCGTGCCGGGAACGGACCTGCCGGGACCATACTCTTATACGATAGAAGGCAACAGTGCCTGCCCGGATTCCAGTGCCATCGTCACGGTGGTCGTCGATCCCACTCCGGATGCCGGATCGAACGGCGAGTTGCTGGCATGTGACACCGTTCTTGCGCTGGACCTGTTCACCGGCTTGAACGGGAGTCCTCAGGCCGGTGGTACCTGGATCGACCTGGGCGGAAGTGGGGGACTTTCTGGAGGATCGTTGAACACCAGCATTCCACCGCCAGGTGAGCACTTGTACCGGTACATTGTGGATGTGGAAGCCTGCGGTCGTGATTCGGCGATCGTGGAAGTGTTGATCGTGGATGGTGTGGAAGTGGTCGACTTGCTCAGTGAATGCGATACCCAGGACCGTACCTATACCGTGAGCTTCACCATAGAGCAAGGTGATGCTGGGAGCTACTCGGTAGTGGGCCTGGAAGGCGAGCTCTCATCTGGACCGGTATACGTCTTTACAAGTGATCCGATCTTCACCAGTGGGTCGTTCGAGGCATTCGTGAGTGATCAATATGGCTGTGCTACCATTCGCATTGTTGGGGAAAGTCCTTGCGACTTTGAGAGCGAGGTGTTCGTTCCCCAGGCGTTTTCGCCTAATGGCGACGGCATCAATGATCAGTTCATGATACCGGGTATAGAAGGCTACCCTGGGAATAAGATCACCATTTTCAACCGGTGGGGCGGTACCATGTTCCAAGCCTCGGGCTATGATAACCGCTCGGTGGTGTGGGATGGTACTTCCGTGGATGGCACCTATGCCGGCACGGCACCTTCGGGCACCTATTTCTTCGTGCTCGACCTCGGCAACGGTGCGGAACCTCTTTCCGGTTACGTGTATCTGAACAGATGATCGCCACTGTTGGACATATCCGAAAGACCATGGTTTTGATGGCGATCGCTGTGGGGTTGAACGGCTATGGCCAGCAGGATCCATTGTACAGTCAGTACATGTTCAATACACTGGCATTCAATCCGGCCTACGCCGGTAGTGCCGATGTATTCACCGTCATGGCCCTGAGCAGGCATCAGTGGGTGGGCCTGGAGGGTGCGCCCACCACGCAAACCCTTCTTGCGCATACGCCCTTGAAGGCGGTGAACATGGCCTTGGGCTTCACCGCCATCAATGATCAGGTGGGTCCGACGCACCAGACCGGGGTCTATGTGGAT
>JAHEFL010000359.1 GCA_024640205.1 Flavobacteriales bacterium
ATCGGTGAGATCATCAGCCTGCTACAGAGCCCGATGAAGACCGTCCTCGGTGGTCTGCAGGCCAGTGGTGGTCAGAAGATCGCCGGTCTGGTGAAAGCCCTCGAAGATAGGGCAGCTTGAATTTCGACTTAACGCGTTACGCACTTCCAGATAGCTTCTCAATAACAGTAACAACCCCCGAAAGATGGCAGATATCAAGAACCTGGGTGACCAGCTGGTGGGCCTCACAGTGAAAGAGGTCAACGAGCTCGCTCAGTACCTCAAGGACGAATACCAGATCGAACCGGCAGCAGCTGCTGTGGCCATGGTGGCCGGCGGAGCAGCTGGTGATGGCGGCGCAGCTGCTGAAGCACAGACCAGCTTCGATGTGATCCTAAAGGCCGGTGGCCCCAACAAACTCGCCGTAGTGAAGCTCGTGAAGGAGCTCACCGGTCTGGGATTGAAGGAGGCGAAGGACCTCGTTGATGGAGCACCGAAGCCTGTGAAGGAAGGTGTGTCCAAGGAGGACGCGGAATCCTTGAAGCAGCAGCTCACGGAAGCCGGTGCTGAAGTAGAGGTTAAGTAAGCACCTGAAAAACGCTCGGAACACGGCAGTTCGGAGAGGCCCCAAGTAGGGCCTTTCCGACTGTTCCGTGATCCGAAGCTTCAGGCAGCCTCAAAACGTTCCTCCCAGCCCTGATCCGGACGGGGGGACGAAAGTTCTTCCGGATCACTGTTCTCTATCGGTCTTCGTTCTTCTACAATCGCACCCATGGCCCAGGCGAAATCCCTCTCCAAGAAAAGCAGCAAGCGGATCGAATTCGGCGCGAGCACCCGCTCCATCGATTATCCGGATTTCCTCGATATCCAACTCAAGAGCTTCGAGGAGTTCTTCCAGATCGAAACCCTGCCTGAGGATCGCATCAGCGAAGGCCTCTTCAAGGTATTCTCGGAGAACTTCCCGATCACCGATACGCGGAACCAGTTCGTTCTGGAGTTCCTTGATTATTTCATCGATCCACCGCGATATAGCATCGAGGAGTGCATCGAACGCGGCCTCACTTACAGCGTGCCTCTCAAGGCCAAGCTGAAGCTTTACTGCACCGATCCCGAACACGAGGATTTCGAGACGATCGTGCAGGACGTATACCTGGGGCAGATCCCCTACATGACACCGAAGGGATCATTCGTTGTGAATGGTGCCGAGCGCGTGGTCGTATCGCAGTTGCACCGTTCACCAGGGGTGTTCTTCGGCCAGAGCCGGCACGCCAACGGGACCAAACTGTACAGCGCACGCGTCATCCCCTTCAAGGGATCCTGGATCGAGTTCGCCACGGACATCAACGGGGTGATGTACGCGTACATCGATCGGAAGAAGAAGTTGCCTGTTACCACGCTACTGCGTGCTATCGGTTATGAGAGTGACAAGGACATCCTGGAGATCTTCGATCTTGCCGATGAGGTCAAGGTGAACAAGGCCGCCATCAAGGGTGCGGTCGGCAGGAAATTGGCTGCCCGTGTGCTGAAAAGCTGGGTGGAGGATTTCGTGGATGAGGATACCGGTGAGGTGGTTTCCATTGAACGGAACGAGGTGTTGATCGACCGTGAAACGATCATCGAGGAGGAGCATGTCGAGCAGATCCTGGATAGTGGATCCAAGACCGTGATCCTGCACAAGGAGAGTATCAATGCAGCGGATTATGCGCTGATCTACAATACGTTGCAAAAGGACACCTCCAACTCCGAGAAGGAGGCCGTGGAGGTGATCTACCGGCAGTTGCGGAACGCGGAACCACCGGATCTTGATACCGCACGCGGGGTCATTGACAAGTTGTTCTTCAGTGAACAGCGTTATGACCTGGGTGAGGTGGGACGCTATCGCATCAATAAGAAGTTGGGCCTGGAAAGTGAGTTGAGCGTCCGGGTACTCACCAAGGAGGACATCATCTTCATCATCAAGTATTTGATCGAACTGGTGAACTCCAAGGCAGATGTTGACGACATCGACCACTTGAGCAATCGTCGAGTGCGGACCGTGGGTGAGCAGCTCCACAGCCAGTTCGGTGTGGGTCTTGCCCGTATGGCGCGGACCATCCGCGAGCGTATGAACGTCCGCGACAATGAGGTGTTCACGCCTACGGACTTGATCAATGCCAAAACGCTGAGCTCGGTGATCAACTCGTTCTTTGGAACGAACCAGCTGAGCCAGTTCATGGACCAGACCAACCCGTTGAGCGAGATCACGCACAAGCGGCGTATGTCCGCGCTCGGGCCAGGAGGTCTGAGCAGGGAGCGGGCCGGTTTCGAGGTCCGCGATGTGCATTACACGCACTACGGCCGTCTTTGCACCATTGAGACGCCGGAAGGACCGAACATCGGTCTTATCAGCAGTCTTTGTGTGTACAGCAAGATCAACAGCCTCGGCTTCATTGAAACACCTTACCGTCCGGTCACGGAGGGCAAGGTGGATCTTAAGGCCGATGTGGTCTATTTGAGCGCTGAGGAAGAGGATAACATGATGATCGCCCAGGCGAACGCGGTGATCAATGAAAAGGGCGAATTCACGAGCAACCGCGTGAAGTCGCGCTTGATGGGTGATTTCCCCGTAGTGCCGCCCAAGGATCTGAACCTGATGGATGTGGCCCCGAACCAGATCGCGTCGATCGCGGCAAGCCTGATCCCATTCCTGGAGCACGATGACGCCAACAGGGCCCTGATGGGATCCAACATGATGCGTCAGGCAGTACCGCTGTTGAGGCCTGAAGCACCCATCGTGGGTACCGGTCTCGAGGAACTGGTCGCGCGTGACAGTCGTGTACTGCTGACCGCTGAAGGAGATGGTGTGGTGAAGTACGTGGACAGCGATCGTATCGTGATCGAGTACAAGCGCTCTGCCGATGAGCGTAGCGTGAGCTTCGACGGTGATGAGAAGGAGTACAAACTCACCAAGTTCCTCAAGACCAACCAGAGCACCTGTATGAACCTGCGTCCGGTCGTGACGAAGGGCGAGAAAGTATCCCAGGGCCACGTATTATGCGAGGGCTATGGAACGCAGGATGGCGAGCTCGCCATCGGGCGTAACCTGCAGGTGGCGTTCATGCCTTGGAAAGGATACAATTTCGAGGATG
>JAHEFL010000360.1 GCA_024640205.1 Flavobacteriales bacterium
AGACCTGGCTCACATCGGTGAAGGTCCCATCTCCATTGTTCCGGTACAGGTAGTTCGGGTTCTCCGGTCTGTCGACCACCAGAAAGAGGTCCTCCCAACCGTCTTTGTCGAAGTCGAAGAATACCGGTTGAAAGATCGGCGCCGAAGGAGGCATCACTCCGGCCTGCTCCGTCACCAGGTCAAAGGTGCCATTGCCATTGTTGTGATAGAGCATGCAACGATATGGAGGCCCGGATTCCGGTTCGAAATTCGCGCTGTAGAATTTCGTCACATACAGGTCAAGGAAACCGTCATGGTCATAATCGCACCACGCAGCGCCTGCGTTCCGGTGCGTATCCTGGTCAAGCCCTGCCTCGACGGCGATATTCGTGAATTGCCAACCACCGTCGTTCCGCCACAGGTCGAGCTTGCCTTGGTAATAGGACACAAAGAGATCCGCATCACCGTCGTTATCCATGTCACCCCAAAGCAGCATGCTCGGTCGCCCACCGGTATTTGGTATCGTGAACGGCGCGGGAACGAAATTCCCCTCGTTGTTCAGGAATACTAATGGGTCCCCCAGGTCGGCTCCAATAGTGAGGTCGTCCCAACCATTTCCATCGATATCGTAAAAGCTGAGACCCTTGCCAAGTTCGATCGGGTCCAATACGTTGGTGACCCCGAGCAGATCCGTTGCATTGGTATAAACCTGACCCAAGACAACGACCGAAATAGCCATCGTACAGGTGATCAGTATCGAACGTTTGATAGTACCGATCCTCATAATATCCTCCAATATACTTTGATCGCCGAGAGAATGCCACGAAGGAAAGCAAGTGGTCCGGACTAACTTGCGCTGCTTGCAACGCACGTCCACCAAAGCCCCGAGCCTTTTTCAAGCGCTGATCCCGCTTGTCGTACTGGTCGTGCTTCTGGCGTTGAACGTTGCCGTATTCGGTGATTCGGGCCTGGATGGACCCAACCAGATCGCACTGCTCATGGCTGCCGCAGTGGCCATGGCGATCGGGTTGTTCAATGGCAATACATATGACGTGCTCCTTGAGTCCGTGGTGCGAAGTATCGCTACTGCGCTCGGTGCGGTGCTCATCCTGTTGATGATCGGAGCGCTGGCCGGAACGTGGTTGATCAGCGGTGTGGTGCCGGCCATGATCGACCATGGCCTGATGCTGTTGTCGCCGAAGATCTTCCTCTTCGCAGCATGCGTGGTGTGTTGCGTGGTTTCCCTGGCAACCGGAAGTTCGTGGAGCACGGTGGCCACGGTCGGGATCGCACTGTTGGGCATTGGTCGTATGATGGGATTCCACGAAGGGCTGGTGGCAGGGGCCGTGATCAGCGGAGCCTACTTCGGTGATAAGCTGAGCCCCATGAGCGATACCACGAACTTGGCGCCTGCCGTGGCGGGTACGGACCTCGTGACGCATATACGTTACATGCTCCTGACGACCATTCCGAGCATCAGCATCGCTTTGCTCCTTTTCCTGGTGATCGGACTGTGGATGGAAGTGGTTCCAATGGAAACGGATACAGCAGCGATCCATGACGCCATCGCGTCGAAATTCCGGATCGGTTGGTGGCTGTACCTGGTCCCACTGACGGTGCTTGTGCTGATCTGGAGGAAGACACCTGCATTAGCGGCCCTGTTCATCGGAACCTTGATGGCCGCGATCTTTGCCGTGATCTTTCAATCGGATCTCATCTCCGAGCTTGCCGGGGGATCGGGAAGCTTCATACGGCAGTCGTTCCAGGTGGTGATGACCGCCATGGGAAGCAGCACGGATGTGGTGACCGGTAATGCCACCGTGGATGAGTTGTTGAGCTCAGGTGGGATGTACGGGATGCTCAAAACGATCTGGTTGATCCTTTGCGCGCTGACATTCGGCGGGGCCATGGAAGGAGCGGGTTTGTTGCAGCGTCTCGCACGGCCCGTGATGAGTGCGGTACGGGGTGATGGCTCCCTGATCGCCACCACTGCCGCGGGATGCATGTTCACCAATGTGGTGGCCTCCGATCAGTATCTCGCGATCGTGGTGCCCGGAAGGATGTTCGCTCCGATGTTCACAGAGCGGGGACTTCACCCCAAGGTGCTCAGCCGTACCCTGGAGGATAGTGGAACGGTGACGTCGGTGCTGGTGCCGTGGAACACATGCGGAGCCTATATGAGCGGTGTACTGGGGGTGGCCACGTTGACCTACCTGCCTTTCTGCTTTTTCAACCTGGCAAGCCCCCTGATGACCATGGTGCAGGGAGCCATCGGCTACCGCATCGCACGGATCAAGGGAACGGGACAGGCGTAACCCCTGCTCGCGTTGGTCGTTCAAGCCGACCATGACAAAAGCGATCCTATTTGTTCTCCTGGTCATGCTCCTTGGACCCCACATTGCGGCCCAGGATGACGCGCTCGTATCTGCTGAAGAGCATTTTCCGGTCGGTGACGCCGGTCCTGATCCAGCGCCGGACCTTCTGGCCTATGATCGATTGATCAAGGCACACGGCGCCGATTCCGTCCGGTCCTGTAATGGATTTCCATGCACTGGCTGGGTGGAGGACCACTACCCCGATGGCGGGCTCAAACACCGGGGATACTACGATTCAGGTCAACTTGTGACCTTCAAGAACCATCATCCCAACGGATCGCTGGAACGCGAATTCAAGGTGCAGGGAACCTCAAGGAGCATCCTGCGCACTTATCATATCAATGGATCCCTTCGGTCGGAAACGCGCTATAGCAAGGGGGAAGTGACCAGCTACGAGGATCATTATGTGAACGGGATCGTGCGCTATCAGGAGGAAAGACACCCCAAGCGTCCATACTACACCCGCATGGACCTGTTTGATGGACAGGGACGGCCGATCAGCTTGCTTGAACTCGTGGATGCCCGGAACGAGGTGTTCGAGCAGCAGGAGTTCCACCCGGGAGGCGTACTGAAATGCCAAGGCCAGGCCCGATTCGATCCCGTGCGAGGAGATACCCAGCGTATCGGGATCTGGAAGATCCATGACCCGGATGGAACCTTGATCCGCGAGGATCGGTACATCGATGGGAAGATCCACCGTTGAGCGGAACTGATAACGAAAAAGCCCCGCAGCTTGGCTGCGGGGCTTTTCGT
>JAHEFL010000361.1 GCA_024640205.1 Flavobacteriales bacterium
CGAATGGGTCTTTGCCGATGGCACCACCGCAAGTGGTCCGATCACATCCCATTCCTACGATGAACCGGGTGAATACGTGGTCCAGCTCAATCTTTTGGATGACAACGATTGTGTGAACTCAAATGTGGTCGACCTTCAGATCCTGGTGAGCACGACTCCAACTTTCGTAGGAACCATGGAAAGCGTCGAGTCCTGCTTGGGCGCAGTGATCGACCTATCCGCCGTGGTCACCCCGGTCACATGGACAGGGATCCCTGAGGCGAACTTCGGTGATGGGGTCTACCTTCCGGATGATGTGGGCACACCATTTTCAAGTGACTTGAATTTCACGCAGTTCGACCCGGGCCAGACATTGAATTCCACGGCAGACCTGCTTTCGGTTTGCGTGAGCATGGAGCACTCCTTCATGGGCGATCTGGTGCTTTCGGTCACATGCCCGAGTGGTCAGGTGGTGATCTTCCACCAGCAAGGTGGTGGTGGAACATACATTGGAGATGCGAACGACGGAGATAGTAATGCAAACCCTGTGCCTGGTACGTGTTGGGATTATTGCTGGAGCCCTACCGCATCGAACGGGACCTGGGTGCAGGCCGTTGCTGCTGGCCAGACGATGCCTTCAAGTCAGGGTACGTCGCTCATTCCTGGAACGTACAGCAGCGTGCAGCCTTTCTCCAACCTGATAGGTTGCCCGCTCAACGGTACATGGACGTTCACATCGCTCGACCTATGGGGTGCGGATAATGGTTTCTTGTGCAACTGGTCCATCAATTTCAACCCGGACATCATTCCGGACGTAACCCAGTTCACACCGATCATGGGGACCAATTCGCCGGACTCAGCCTATTGGGATGGTCCGTTCATTACGCTTGACCCGACCAACACCCTGGTGGCGACGGCTAATCCTGACGTACCCGGAACCTTTGACTACACGTTCTATGTGACCGACAATTTCGGATGCGTTTACGATACCACGGTGTCCGTGACCATCGCACCTCAAATGGAGGTCGACGCGGGTGCCGATATCGTGCTCTGTAACGACCCCCTACCGATGGATGGTCAGATCACGGCGAACGGCCCCCCTGCCAACTGTATGTGGAACCTCCAATTGAACGAGTCGTTCGGTGATTCGTGGAACGGCGGTGCCAACTTGCAGGTGATCATTGATGGCACATCCACAACCTATTCTATTGCGGCTGGTGGGGTTTTCGTTCTGAACGTTCCGCTGGCGGTTTCCACAGGCGCATCCATTGTTCTGCAATACACGGCCGGCAGTATCTGGAACGGGGAAAATTCCTTCACTCTGTTCGATGACCAGGGTAACCAGGTATATGCCTCACCGAACGGGCCTCCGACTGGTATATCATGGTCCGGCACCGCTACGTGCGATGGCGGCTCCTCCCCTTCCGTGTTCGAATGGACCCCGATAGATGGATTGGATGACCCGAGTGACCCGAACACCTTGGTTTATGTGACCCAGGCTACGTGGTTCTATCTGACCGTTTATCCGGATGGATCACCGGAATGTGCGGTGGTGGATAGCGTTCTCGTAAGTCCGGACCCTTCCATTGATGCAGGAGAGAATTATGCACTAACGGTTTGCGAGAACGAACCTGCTTTCCTGATGAACGATTCGTTGGGAGGCACACCCGACGATGGAGGTGTATGGACCAATAGTGCGGGAGGTGTGGTGCCTGCCATCTTCGATCCACTGAGCCTCGCTGACGATCTTTATACCTACACCGTGACCAGTGCAGCCGGTTGCGTGGCGACCTCCAACCTGGAGATAACCGTGATCCCAGCAAGTGACCCGACCTGTTGTGGAATACCGGACGCGGGCGAACCGAATTATTCCTGCGATCTGACGATCGCATTGAACGGAACAGCCGGTAATACCGGGGTAGGCAATTGGGTCGGACCTGCGGGTTCCGTATTCGATGACGCCTTTTCACCACAGACGAACGTCACGTTGCAGCCGGGAATGGGCGGCACGCATTGGTTCTATTGGGTGGAGAACGATGGCGCATTCTGCAACCTGATCGACAGTGTTGAAATGACCTTCACCGATGAGATCGTGATCGATTTCACCACGACGGACGCGATCTGTTTCACATACTGTGATGGCACCGTGCTCTCGACGGTTACGGGAGGGAATGCGGCCGCTGGATTCACTTACGATTGGTCCACTGGAAACAGTGGTGTTGGATTGATCGATCAACAAGACCTATGTGCCGGCGATTACGACCTTATGGTAACGGACGACAATGGATGCACCTCGAGCAACACGTTCACGATCCTGGAACCGGTGCTGCTTGAGATCGATTCACTGGCCATGCAACCGGTCACCTGTTCCGGTGATTGCGACGGTACGGTGGAGATCTACGACCCGGAAGCAGTGGAATACAGTTTCAATGATGGTGCGAGCTGGGGCGTGGACAACATCCTGCCCAACTCATGCGAGGGTATTTACAACATCCGGATCAGGGACATCGCTGGTTGCATTGGCACGGGAGCGATCGCTGTGGTCGGTCCTCCACCGGTGATCGCGGATTTCGATTGGGGACCGATACCTGCCAACGTGAACAACCCCACGATCTATTTCTACAATACGTCGCAGCACTCGGACCACTATTGGTGGGATATTGCCGGGGAACAGATCACCACGGAGGAGGATCCGGTACATGTGTTCAGCAATAAGGAGCCGGGTGAATACGAAGTATGCATGGTGGCATTCAACTACAATGAATGCAGTGATACGATCTGCTATACAGTGATCATCGATGATGTATTGTTCACCTACGTACCGAATTCATTCACCCCGGACGGTGATGGTCTGAACGAAGGCTTCATGATGAGCACGAACATCGATGTGATCACGGACTTCGAAATGAAGATCTTCGATCGATGGGGTCAGCTGATCTACCAGACAAAGGATCCTTACAAACCATGGCTGGGTAGTTACCAGAACAGTGGTGAGGTATTGAAGAGTGAGGTATACGCCTATCGGATCACCTATGAGATCAAGGGGACCGATGCGCGCAGGGAACTGATGGGGCACGTGACCCTGTTGAAGTAGCGAGCATCCGACTTGAACGAAGA
>JAHEFL010000362.1 GCA_024640205.1 Flavobacteriales bacterium
CGGTGCCATGGCACGGATCGGCTCGAAGAGTTCTTCCGCTTTGGACAGATCGCCTACGTAGCACCAAACGATCCCGCAGAACTGCTTGTTATGCAATTGCTCGGGGAACGGTGGACCCGGTACGATAAGCGTGGCGGCGAAACCGTTCAGATCCTCCGGGGCTTTATGGATGAAATCGTGGTACCAGGCCATGATCTTCTCAGCCTGTTCTATAGGCCACAGGGTAGGGCCTCCGTAAACGTTCTTTACCGGATGTCCCTGGAATTTGAATGAGGTGACGATGCCGAAGTTGCCACCGCCACCGCGGATGGCCCAGAACAGATCAGGGTGCTGCTTTGCACTGACCGTTACGAACGAGCCAACAGCAAGGCCATAAGGATGGGTCGCATGGTCCACTTCACCCCAAACATTGCCGCCTCCCACACGCACCGTCCTTTCGGAAGCATCCACGCGCACATATTTGATCCCTGAAAGGTCGATGACGAGGCCGCCATCGCAGATCCCCAGACCGCCGCCGTTATGGCCACCGCCGCGCACCGCGATGAGCATCTTGTTGGTGCGCCCGAAATTGACCGCAAGGATGACATCGGCCACATCCACGCATTTGGCGATGATGGCCGGTTTCTTGTCGATCATGGCGTTGTATACCTTGCGCGCTTCGTCGTAGCCCGCATCCTGGGGCATGATCACCGCACCCCTCATACTGGTCTTGAGAACTTCAATGGCTTCGTCCATAACGTTCACTTGTTTACCGGAGCGACCGTTGCTCCTCGCATGGGTCGGCTGCATGCGTTCATTAGCCTACCGCCAGGATCCCATCAGGATACATGGCCCGGGATCGGTGATCCCTGTCGTCCAAAAGCTCCTATGAACTATGAACTATGAACAAGGAGGTCAAGGTAGGGTTTTTGGATCGAGGAACCACTGATGATCCATACGGGATGTGATCGCTTGGAGGATAAGGTGGCGATGACACCAATGGAAAATGGTGGTGCCTTCGAGCCGCGAGGGGATGGGGTCGACCGCGGTACGGTGCTCAGCGTATCCCGGTCTGCTTGCGCTTCATCCAGGCATGCGCGAGGTAAAGCAGACCCGGCAGCAGGAGGGCAACGAAGGGCGTGACCACCAGATCCGGACGCAGCACGAAGAGGAGCAGGAGGCTGCCCACCGCAATGCCGCCACCGAGCAGTTCCCACTTGTAGGCGAGGGCAAGACCCACGATCATGCAGATCGGGAAAAGCACGAAGGTCACCATCTCCGTGGTGGATCTGAACGACATACTATCGGGCTCGTTGGCATCGCCGAAGATGTGGCCAAAGAGCATAAAGAGTACGAATAGGAGTAGTAGCGATCCCGAAAGGAGCGAGGCCCAGCGCAGGATCCGTTGCATAGTGCTTTGGGGCATGGTGCAAGGTTTCTGGTGCCATCGAATGTACGGATCATTGTATCCGTAGGATCATGGGCGGTGATACACCCTGCCCCGATCCGCCTTTCTTTGTGCCGATGAGCGACGGAGGAGAAGGACAAGCGCAGCACGCCGGAACGACACAGGCGGTACTGAGCGAGAGCGCGCCGCTGCGCTACATCACCTTCTCAGCGCTGTATGTAGCGCAGGGCATTCCGGAGGGGCTCACCTTCTTTGCCATACCGGCCTGGTTGGCCATGAACGGGGTGGGCGCCGGGGCCATCGGTAGTTACCTGGCAGTGATCGTGTTGCCTTGGAGCTTCAAACTTTTCGCGGGTCCGCTGATGGACCGCTGGAGCTACCTGCCCATGGGACGGCGCCGTCCATGGGTGCTCTTCGGGCAGCTTGGGCTGGTGGTCAGCTTCCTCTCCATGACGCTGATCCCTGATCCGGTGCACAACATTTTGGGGCTTTCCATCATGGGCTTCGTGGTCAGCTTCTTCGGCGCTTTCCAGGATGTGGCCACGGACGGCATGGCCGTGGACATCATACCGGTGGATCAACAGGCGCAGGCGAATGGGCTGATGTGGGGTGCCAAGGTGCTGGGCACCGCGGCATCCCTCAGCACCGGCACCTGGCTCATCAATCACATGGGCTTCGGCTATGCAGTGGCCTGGCTTTCAGTGATGGTCCTCCTCATCATGCTGCTTCCCCTGTTGTTCCGGGAGCGACCGGGTGAGAAGCGGCTTCCGTGGGAGGTGGGCGCGCCATCTGCGGAGGCACTGGCGATGAAGGTGGAGACCTGGGGTGAAGTGCTCCTGACCCTGAAGAATGCGTTCATACTGCGCAGCAGCCTGGCCCTGGCGCTGATGGGATTCTTCTTCTCAGCGGGCATCGGGTACATGGATGCACTGCTCCCCGTCTACACGATACAGGCATTGGATTGGACCAACGAGGCGTACAGCAACGTATTGGCCACGGTGAGCATCCTGGGCGCCTTCCTCGCCATGGGCATTGCCGGCTGGTTGGTGCGACGCATCGGTAAGGTGCGTATCATGAACGGCTACCTCTTCCTGCTGCTGTTGATCCCTTTCGCGGTAGCATTTACAAGAGACCAATGGATCGAATTGGGGATCGGCACCTGGGTCATCGCCTCCTTCCAGACGATCTACACCTTTATGATGGTGGCCTACCTGGCCGTGTCCATGCTGCTGTGCTGGAAGCGGGTGGCCGCCACGCAGTTCACCCTGTACATGGCCATCGGTAACATGGGCCGAGCCGTGGGTTCGTCCATGCTCGGTGCCGCGCGCGAAGGCCTCGATTGGACCGGTATGTTCTTCGTCTTCGGTGGTTTCATGCTCTTCGCTCTCGTCCTGGTGCAGGTCCTGCAACTCCCGAGGCACCAGACATCGCTGGACCGCCTGGAGTCCGAGCATCGGGCGAAACTGCCGCCGGACCTGGGTGGTGCGCGTGTGCCGAGATAGCGCGTGCGTTATTCACGCCATGAAAGCCTAAATTGAGGTCGTGTCCTTCCGACCCATTCGTGCGCTTTGTCTAACAGCTATTTGGGTGGCATGCAGCGCGCCTGAAGCGCAACATTCGGATGAGGTCCCATCAGAGCCGATACCTGCCGATCGGATCGACGGTGATATCCTGCGCGTGGATACCCTGGTCGATACCGCGACCGTGC
>JAHEFL010000025.1 GCA_024640205.1 Flavobacteriales bacterium
CCCGTAGTCCATCAATCGCTTGGCGATATCGCTCACCTCGATGCCGGCGGTGCGCTTGAACTCGCGGCAGTCCAGGATCATTTCATGCGCGACCGTATCGTTGCCACCCGTGTAGAGGATGGGGTAGTGCTTCTCCAGCTTGGCTTTCAGGTAGTTCGCGTTCAGGATCGCGTAGCGTGTGCTGTCCGTCAGCCCGATGCTTCCCAGCATGCGCATGTACCCGTAGCTGATGAGCAGGATCAGCGAGCTGCCCCACGGAGCGCTGCTCACGGCCGTGATCGCATGTTCACCACCGGTCTTGATGAGCGGATGACCGGGCAGGAAGGGCTTCAACTTATCGTTCACGCATATCGGACCCATGCCAGGGCCTCCGCCACCATGCGGTATCGCGAAGGTCTTGTGCAGGTTCAGGTGGCACACATCGGCACCGATCTCACCGGGGCTGGTCAAACCCACCTGGGCGTTCATATTGGCACCATCCATATACACCAGACCGCCATTGGCATGGATGATCTCCGTGATCTCCTTGATCTCTTCCTCGAACACGCCATGCGTGCTGGGGTATGTCACCATAAGGCAGGATAACCTGTCCTTGTATTGTTCGGTCTTGTTCCTCAGGTCCACCAGATCGATGTGGCCGTCCTCATCCGCGTTCACCACCACCACCTGCATCCCGGCCATCACTGCACTGGCGGGATTCGTCCCATGCGCAGAGGATGGTATCAATGCGATGTCCCGCTTCATATCGCCACGCGAATGGTGATATGCCCGGATCACCAATAATCCGGCGAACTCACCCTGGGCACCACTGTTGGGCTGGAAGCTGACCCCGGTGAATCCCGTGGCCTTCGCCAATGCCTCAGCCAATTCAATGAAGATCTGCTGGTAGCCTGCTGTCTGTTCCACCGGTGCAAAGGGGTGAACATTGGCCCAGTCGGACCAACCCAAGGGAAGCAAGGTGCTGGCCGCGTTCAATTTCATGGTGCATGAACCCAGGGGGATCATTCCATGAACGAGGCTGAAATCCTTGTTCTCCAAACGCTTGATATAGCGTTGAAGTTCCATCTCCGTGTGGTACCGTTCAAAGACCGGATGGGTCAGGAATGGGCTCGATCTCCGCAAGCTTTCAGGAATGGAATTTCGTTTCCCCCCACCATTGTCCTCCACGATCCTCGTTGCTGCTCCGGCCGCATAGGCCAACGCATTCACGATATCGGAAACATCACTTACACGGACGGTTTCGTCCAATGCGATACTCACGCGGTCCTTTCCTGTTCCTACGGCTTCCGAAAAGCGAAGATTGATCGAAGCCCGCTCTGCCGCTCCTCGCAGAAGGTCGATGGACGTGCCTTCCGGCAAGGTCAGTGTGACCGTATCGAACCAGGCATCGCTCAGGGGTGTGTAGCCCAGTTCGCGTGCGCCCTCGACCAATAATTGGGTCATACCATGCACCCTTCGAGCGATGCGCTTGAGCCCTTCCGCGCCGTGATACACGGCATACATGCCTGCCATCACGGCCAGGAGCGCTTGTGCCGTGCAAATATTGCTGGTGGCCTTATCCCGCCGGATATGCTGTTCGCGGGTCTGCATCGCCATGCGCAGGCCGGGTCGCCCGCGACGGTCCTGGCTCACCCCGATGATCCGGCCAGGAATGAGCCGTTTGAACTCATCGGTCGTGGAAAAAAACGCCGCATGCGGACCACCGTAGCCCATAGGCACGCCAAAGCGCTGGCTGTTGCCCACGCACACATCCGCACCCCATTCACCGGGAGGCACGAGCATGGTCAAGGCGAGCAGGTCGGTACACACCGCAACGCGCACCCCTACTCCCCTGGCCGCGACCACGAGGTCGCGTTTGTCTTGCACCGTACCATCCACATCCGGGTATTGCAGGGCCATGCCGAAGTAGCCATCGCCGACCTTCATTTCCTTCACATCACCGATCACCAACTCCACACCGATGGGTTCGCAACGGGTGCGCAATACATCCAGGTTCTGAGGAAACAGGCCTTTGTCCGCGAAGAATTTGTTCGCTCCCAGCATTTCCTTCGGGCGTGCGGCGTACAACATGTGCATCGCTTCGGCGATGGCGGTGGCTTCATCCAGCAAGGATGCGTTCGCGATAGGCAATCCCGTCAGGTCACTGACCATCGTCTGGAAATTCAACAAGGCTTCCAGACGACCCTGGCTGATCTCTGCCTGGTAAGGTGTATAGGCGGTGTACCATCCTGGATTCTCGAACACGTTCCGCTGGATGGGTGCCGGGACAACGGTCCCGTAGTACCCACAACCGATATAGCTCTTGAACGCAAGGTTCATCGCGCCTAGCGCATCCATGTGCTCCAGGTGCTCTCGTTCGGTCAATGCGTTACCAACGTTCAATGCCTTCTGTGAACGGATCCCCGCCGGCACTGTTCGGTCGATCAGTTCATCCAGCGAAGAGAGGCCGATGGCCTCCAGCATTGCCTTGGTTTCGGAAAGGGTGGGGCCGATGTGGCGCTCCTGATAGGTGACGAAGTCCATGGATAGGGGCGTGGAATAGCGTACAAATATACTGGGCACCATGCGGGTGGGATCGTGTAGGATACGACCTTCCTGGGAGGCCATGGCACGGGATGTCGCGGCTATCTTTGGCACCCTTCATGCCGCCGATACGCGCCATCACCCTACTGCTGCTGTTCCTTTCCAACGCGGCATGGTCACAATCCCGCGCCGACCATGTGCTGCTGATGAACGGCCAGGAGCTGGATGTGAACGTCATCGGGCAAAGCACGTTGGAGGTCCGTTACATGGTCGCCACGGGACGTGGGCTGAAGGAGCGCAGCGAGCCAACGACCAGTGTGTTCTCTGTGACCGATACACTCGGCCGTGAGCGCATCTGGTATTTCCAGGACAGCCTTTTCGGGAATGACCTTACCGTGGAGCAGATGCGGTGGTTCATCAAGGGTGAGCAGGATGCCCGGAACGGATACAAACCCTTTTGGCCAGTGCTGGGTGGCTTTGTGCTTGGTGCGGGCCTTACGATCGGTCTTGACCTGGAGGTGAATTCGCTGGCCGTACCACCCGTGTATGCCGGAATCATGGCATTGCCGCGTGTGTTCATCACCCCGGGGTCCATCCGCGATGAGCACATGGTGGGCAATGAATTTTACGCCTACGGCTATTCCAAGGTCGGCAGGAGCCGCAGGGTGACGCGAAGCTTGATGTCCACAGCAGCAGGTGTCATCGTCGGTCTCGCCGTTCGCCAGTGGGTCATCAACCCCAACCTCTAGATCCCGGATGACCTTGCACGGTCTTCTGGAACGACCCCTTGTACGAACGCTGGTCTACAGCCACGTATGGCTGGCATTAGGCGCAATGGCACAGGTCTGGTGGATCGGCACGTTTACCGACCTGGTCGGTCCGGAACAGATCATTGCCATCGGTTCAGGCGTTATCGCTGTGTATGGTGCAATGCGGATCGTGCGCACGTTCGAGCAGGACGAACAACATCCACCGTGGATCCGATGGGTGGAACAGAACCGATGGGGAATGATCGTGTTGGTCTCACTGACGGTCGCCCTCAGCGTATGGGCTCTGGCCGGTTCCCGTAGGGTGTTCGATCCGTGGGATCTGATCGTAGTGCCGATCGTACTGCTATACCTGGTTCCATGGCGCGATGGGGCCGGACGGTCCAGGGGATGGCGCCGCGTACCGCTCTTGAAGTCACCCATGATCGCCGCGGTATGGGCGATCGCCACCACCGGACTTGCGAATGAGCTCATCCAGGATGGTGAGGGATCCTTCATCCTCTCGTTCACACTGATCCAATCCGGGTTCTTCTTTGCCGTGGCATTGGCTTCGGACCTAGTGGATATGCGGCATGATGAGAAGGAGCTTCGGACCCTTCCGCAATTGCTTGGTGTCCGCGCGGCCCGCATACTGGCCGTGATCGGCCTTCTTCCAGCTATGGTCTGGATGATCGTTATGATGTTCCTGTATCCGGGGGCCACCGGCCCGGACCCTCGGTATGTGCTACCACTTCTGGGCTACATCGTTATTGCCTTGGCCGCAGTAAGGGCCGGACCGGACAGGCCGCGATGGTATGTGACCATCATACTGGACGGTTCCCTGTTGCTGGTCCCTTTGCTCGCCTTCATGGCAGGTGCGCGATAGCACCGCATGACGTGGAACAGGTGGTTGCGCTCCTCAGCGGCTATTTTTGGCCGACACTGATGAACACCTTCGAGAATTCCCTGTCCTTCGCGCAAGCACTGGATGGAGCTGATCCCTTGCGATCATTTCGCGACGAATTCCACTTTCCACAGCACGATGGAGGGCCGGTGGTCTACCTCACCGGCAATTCGCTCGGCCTGCAACCCAGGGCCGCAGCCGCTGCACTGAAGCAGGAGCTGGACGATTGGGCACGCTTCGGGGTGGAGGGCCACTTCCAGGCGCAACATCCGTGGGTGAGCTACCACGAGGAACTAGCCGGCAACACCGCGCGGCTCGTTGGCGCCAAGGAGGAGGAAGTGGTAGTGATGAACCAGCTGACGAGCAACTTGCATTTCCTGCTCGTATCCTTTTTCAGGCCCGACGGAAAGCGTAAAAAGATCCTCTGCGAACAACGTCCGTTCCCGAGCGACACCTATGCGTTCGCATCGCAGATCGCGTTCCACGGCGGTGATCCTGAAACCGATCTCGTCGAAGTGAAAGCACGGGCCGGCGAACATGTCCTGCGGACCGAGGACATCCTGGCGAAGATCGAGGAGCTGGGGGATGAGCTAGCGCTGGTCTGTTTCGGTGGTGTCAATTTCTACACTGGCCAGGTCTTCGACATGGCGGCCATCACGAATGCGGCGCACGCCGTCGGTGCGATCGCGGGCTTCGATCTGGCGCATGCTGCGGGTAATGTCCGACTGAAGTTGCATGATTGGGACGCCGACTTCGCCTGCTGGTGCAGCTACAAATACCTCAATAGCGGTCCGGGTAGTGTGGCCGGTGCATTCATTCATGAACGGCATTTGAACAAGGGCTTGCCGCTCTTCGCTGGCTGGTGGGGGCACGACAAGAAGGAGCGCTTCAAGATGGAGCCGACCTTCAAGCCGATGCCCACGGCGGAAGCCTGGCAGGTGAGCAACGCGCCGGTGTTCAGCATGGCGGTGCATCGCGTGGCCTTGGAGCAATTCGACCGTGCGGGTATGGAGCGCTTGCGTGAAAAGAGTGAACAATTGACCGGGTACCTGGCGTTCCTTATCGATGCCGTTGCGAAGGAGACGAATACGAACTTAGAAGTGATCACCCCGTCCGACCCTGCTGAACGTGGTTGCCAACTCAGCGTGTTCGCCCACGGCAAAGGGCGTGACCTGTTCGACGCCCTCACCAAACGCGGGGTCATTGCCGATTGGCGCGAACCGAACGTGATCCGAATGGCCCCGGTCCCGATGTACAACAGCTTCGAGGACGTGTATCGCTTCGGGGTCATTTTGAAAGAACTATTGGCATGAAACAGATCACCATCGTAGGCGGCGGATTGGTAGGGAGCCTGCTTGCCATATTCCTGGCGAAACGCGGCCACAAGGTGAGTGTGTTCGAGCGCCGCGCGGACCCACGCAGAACGGATACCTATGCGGGCCGCAGCATCAACCTGGTCGTTTCGCATCGCGGGTGGACCGCCTTGCGCGCGGCGGGTGTGGAGGACGCCGTGAAGGCGATCACGGTACCGGTGTTCGCACGCATGATGCACGACCGCGATGGCCAACTGAACCGGGTACCATACAGCATCGAGAACCGCGCGATCTATTCCGTGAGCAGGGGAGAATTGAACCGGATCCTGCTCTCCGAAGCGGAGAAATTGCCGAACGTTTCACTGCACTTCGATCACAAATGCGTGGATGTGGATCTGGATAAGGCAAGCTGCATTTTCCAGCCGGACGGCGGCGAAGCGATGACCGTGAGCGCCGATGTCGTATTCGGGAGTGACGGTGCATTCAGTGCTGTCCGTGCCAAAATGATGCATGGCCGTTTCAATTACAGCCAGGATTACATCGAGCACGATTATAAGGAAGTGGCCTTTCCGCCGAACGCGGACGGCACACCGAAGATGGATCCACAGTGCCTGCACATTTGGCCGCGACGCTATTTCATGATGATGGGCCTGGCCAACCAGGACGGTGGATTCACAGGCACGCTTTTCATGCCTCATAATGCGACGAAGGACTCACCCGGCTTCGATACCGTGCGCACCGAGGCCGAGGTGACTGCCTTCTTCAAGGAGCACTTCGCCGATGCCATGCCCATCGTGCCGGATCTGGTGGAGCAATACCTGCGCAACCCTCAGAGCAGTTTGGTCATCGTACGCTGCGACCCATGGACCCATAAGGATAAGGTCGCATTGATCGGGGATGCTGCGCATGCGATCGTGCCGTTCTATGGCGAAGGCATGAACGCTGGTTACGAGGATTGCAAAGTGCTGAACGACCTGCTGAACGAGCACGGCGACGACAATTGGGCCACGGTGCTCGATCTGTACGGCAAACAGCGCAAGCCCAACGGCGACGCCATCGCGGATCTGAGCATGCGCAACTTCGTGGAGATGCGCGACCTCGTCGCCGATCCGCAGTTCATCCTCCGCAAGAAGATCGAAGGGCGCCTGCAAGCGAAGCACCCCGATCAATGGCTGCCTCTGTACAGCCAAGTGAAGTTCACGGACACGCCATACGTGGATGCCTTGCGTGAAGGCCAACGACATGACCGCATCATGGAAAAGGTGCTTGCGATGCCGGGCGTGGAAGAGAAGTGGGAGAGCGAGGAGGTGGAGCGGAAGGCGATGGAATTGGTAAAGGCTTCTTTCTGAGGTTCATTCCTGATCATCCATTGAACGGTCCAGCGCTCATGCGAACACCATCCCGTTGACACTTTCCATTGCGTTGCGGCGTTCTGCAGGAGGGTATGTACCCAACTTGCCGGTCCATGCTCCGTGCCTTCACACTAGCGCTCCTTTCGCTGATGCTTGCCGATGCCATGGCACAGCGCGGTCTCATGCAGCGCAAGCGCCCGGAACTCATTCCGCTGGAAGGCAAGGTCCGGCGTGGCGGTTTCTACTTCGGCCCCGGCCTCACCTATACCCTGCCACGCTTCAACAACGAGGAGGAGACCATCCAACAGGGTCCGGACACTTCCTACTCCGTGACCTACGATCCCGAAGCGCGGTTCGGATTCTATTTCGAGGCCGGTTGGTTCTATGCCACCCGCGATCCGGTCATCCTGGACTATTGGGATGTGGGCCTTGCGTACAAGAACCTGCGCGGGGCCGAGTGCGCCGAAAGCTCCATGATCGTTGGGGATACCGGCGCGGTTTCGCTCACGGAGGGTTCGTTCGCGGAACGGCTCGTTACGCTGCACGCCAATGCGAACAAGTTCTTCCAGGTGAAGGATTACCAATTCATTCAATTAAGTCTGGGTGCGAACGTGGACTATCGCTTGGGCAGCAGCTATGAACACACCGGCGACTCCTTGCTCCATGCGCATGAATTCCCACCGGACCTTATCGGCCAGGTCCATGTGAAGCTGGGCTACGGTTTCAAGGTCACTGGCAGCTTACTCGTCATTCCGGCATTGGAGACCCCCGTGTTCAGCATCGTGCCGGAGGATCAGGGTTTCGGACAATTACAGTGGTTCAGCAGCGACTATCGCCCCATCATCCTCAGCGTGCGCTTCCTGTTCCTCAGGCCCCGCAAAGGCTTCGAATGTCCGCCGGTGATCAAGCATAACGCGTTCGAGAAACAGCGCACCAAGCAATATAAGCCGGACAGTTATCACCCGTGATCCTGATCTATTGGTTCCTTTTGCCGCTGGCGATCATCGGAGTTCTTTCGGCGATATGGAGTGCGTATCATAATCATCAGCGTCGGCTGATGGCCGAAGAGAAGTGGCGCCGGTTCATGGAAGAGCACCCTGGCGGAGATGCCGGATCCGAGCGAGAGGTTCGCTAACGCAGGAAAGGGTTCGATCTCCTTTCATTACCGATCGTTGTGCTGGGGCCGTGGCCACAATGCACCGTTACGTGGTCGCCAAGTGGGAAGAGCATTTCCTTGATGCTGCGCAAGAGTGTGTCCAGGTCCCCGCCGGGCAGGTCGGTGCGACCGATGCTTTGCTTGAACAGCACATCACCGGAGATCACGAAAGAGCCTTCCTTGTGGTACAGGGCTATGTGTCCTGGTGAATGCCCCGGTACGAAAAGCACTTCCAGCCTGTGACCTCCAAGTTCGATCACCTCTTTATCCTCGATGTACCGTTGCGGATCGGGCGAGGGATCGCAATGGATGCCATACAACTGGCCTTGCCTCGGGGCACCCTTCAGCAAGGGAAGATCGGCACGATGAAGCTCTGGAAGCAGACCATAGGCCTTGTGAACCCAAGCAACGCCGAGAACGTGGTCAATGTGCGCGTGTGTCAGCACAAGACGCACCGGCTTCAGCCCGTTATCATCCAGCCATGTGCTCAATTGCTTTTCCTCGGAGGCGTTCGAACAACCGGGATCGATCAGGATGGCATCTGAACCATCATGGACCACCCAGGTGTTCTCCTGGAAGGGATTGAACGTAAATCCTTTGACGTTGAGCATGGTCGGAAAAAGCCCGAAATTCGCAGTATCATGCCCCGGAATGGGGCGCGCAAAGTAGCTATCTTCAACGAGTGTCCCTGTTCCGCTTACTTCGTCAGACCCTGCTGTTGACCGCGTTGACGGGGCTTCTGGTCCCCAACGTTCTCGTGGCCCAGTTCTATTCGGGATCGCAACAGGAATACGGCAAGAACCGGGTGCAGTACCAGGAGTTCCTCTGGCAGAAATACGGTTTCCAGGAACTCGAGGTCTACTTCTACAAGGAGGGACGTGACCTGGCGCGGTATACCGCCCGATCTGCCGACCGGCAAAAGAAGGAGCTGGAGCGGGAATTCGATTTCGTGATCGATGAGCGCCTGCAGTTCATCGTCTACAACTCACTCACCGATTTCCGCCAGAGCAACATCGGCCTTACTGGCATCGAAGGCGACAACAACATCGGCGGCATGACCCGGATCGTGGGCACCAAGATCTTCGTATACTTCGAAGGCGACCACACGCTGCTCGATCAGCAGATCCGTTCGGGCATCGCCCACGTCATCATCGACCAGATGATGTTCGGTGGCAACTGGCGCGATATGGTGCGCAGTTCCACGTTCATGAACCTGCCGGCATGGTATACCGATGGGGTGATCTCCTATCATGGCAGACCCTGGGACGCGGAATTGGTGAACAGGCTTCGGGACGGTATCCTGAGTGGGCGCTATGACAAGTTCAACCGACTGGAAGGGGAGGATTCCCGATTGATCGGTCATGCGATCTGGAAGTACGTGGCTGATGTGTATGGACCCAGCGTGATCCCCAATATCCTTTACATGACGCGCGTGAGCCGCAACGCGGAGAGCGGATTCCTATTCGTCCTTGGTGTTTCGCTGAAGACCCTCACGGAGGAGTGCCTGGAGTACTATAAGAACCGCTTCGCCGAAGAGGATCGCATGCGCAAGGAGGTCCCCCTTGATCCGCTGCCCATCAAGACCCGGAAACATCGTACATACTCCCAGTTCAAGGAAAGCCCGGATGGACGATACCAGGCTTGGGTGAGCAATGAACTGGGCCAGTACAAGGTGTGGATCCTTGATACCGGGACCGGGAAATTGAAGCGGATCGTGAAGGGCGAGAAGAAATTGTCCCGGATCGTGGACCGGTCCTATCCGGTGCTGGCCTGGCATCCTTCCAGCCAAGCGCTGAGTTATGCGGTGGAGCGAAAAGGCGAATTGTACCTGAGGACCCATACGCTGGACGATGGTAAGACGACCGAGAAGCCGGTGTTCATGCTGAACAAGATCCTGAGCATGGAGTATTCACCGGACGGACGGAACATGGTCTTCAGTGCGGTACGCGAAGGGCGGACGGACCTCTACTACTATTATGTGATCGGCAATCGCCAGGAACAGCTTACGGACGATCAGTTCGACGACCTCGACCCGCGGTTCGTGGATGACGGTCGGCGCATCATCTTTTCCAGCGACCGGCAGGATGACTCCTTGAGAACGTTCACGGATGTGGCCATGGTGAACGGCTCCAAGGACATCTTCCTTTTGGATGTAAAGACGCGGTCACCCCTCCTTACACGTCTCACGAACTCGCCCGATGTGAATGAGACAGCGCCCTCCCAATTCGACAGCACCAATTATGTGTTCCTCAGCGACATCGATGGTGTTCATGACCGCTTCCTTGTGCGCTATGACAGCACCATCAGCCACATCGACACTACGGTGCACTACCGCTACTTCACGGTGGAGGAGCGCCTCACCGAATTGAAGCGCTCGATCCTGGAACAGAACGTGAACGTGAAGCGGGGTCGATATACCCAGTTGCAATACAGCGATGGGAAATATCGGTTCTATGTGGGCCGCACCAGCGATGGGCTCAAGGCGCTATCCGGCAAAGCCTTACCGGACCTTGATGAGCAGGAAGCTGAACCAGGTTCGAACGGTGATCTGCGGACCGCGCCGGTGATCAAGGTCGATCCACAGCGGTCGCGCCCCGCCGGGTCGGATGCGGTGGATGTCCGCGATTATGTGTTCATGGATGAGAACCAACGCACAGTGTCCAAAGGCCCGGATGGACAGGTGCGTACCGCACAGAAATTGGACACCCTGGTCACATCGCCCGATACGACCGCGACGCAGCCGTTCGTCTATCCGGAGCAGCGGAACTACAATATCAACTTCACC
>JAHEFL010000363.1 GCA_024640205.1 Flavobacteriales bacterium
CCGGCCCCACAATGGGTTCCGGAACCATCACGGCCGTCCCACTGCGTGGTGAATCGACCCTGGTCCATCACCTTGTCAATAAGCGTGACGACTTCGCGACCATCGATATCCGAGATATTGACCTTTACGGCCGACTTGCGATACACGTTGAAGTGCAAGCTGGTCAGCTCCGTACTTGGATTCGGATAGGCTGGCATCAGGTATCCTTCGTCACCATATCGGTTCGGCTTGATCCCGACGAAACCGTCCAGGACCACATCGAACACGCCTTCCATTTGCCCGCCTCCGATGGGATTCAACGGAATGATCCGCTCCATGGCACTGTCCTGTGAGGCCCATGGGTCAGCCGGTATGTATTCGTCACCTTCGAAATAAAGCTGTGTGACAAGTGTGGGGAACCCCGGCTTGCTCACCTTGTAATGAATGTGTTTCGGGCGGTACTGGCTTCCATTGAGGTAGGCCCCCGGCATGATCGTTTCAAACGCATAGAGGCCGTTCTCATCGCTGAACATCGTACCCCGCAGATTGAAATTCGCGGAGGTATCGTATTGGGCCGCCTCGTTCGCCTGCCACACCTCGATCTGTGCTCCGGAGATCGGGGTCATGCAATCGTTGCTGAGAATGGCGCCTGAGATGAAGAGCCGGTCGCCTGGCTCCGCGGGACCAGCGATCACGGTGGTGTTCGGCGATCCGGCCAGGTAAAAAGGACCCTGGATGTCATCCGTAGTGGGTTCGCATTCGCCGCCTTTCTTCTTTTTGATCCCTTCCGCGGCCAACCCGGCGGTCGGGAGGAGGAGCGACCCCAGTCCCAGTGCAGATGTCGCTTTAATGAAGTTCCTTCGGTCAAGCGACTTACGCTTTTTGCTTTTCTGGTCTTTCATGCCGTTCAGTGGATGAATGCTTTGCGAATGATGATCTCCCCGTTACCTCGATCGATCCGAACAATATGGATCCCTGTCGCCAGGTCATCAACCGGTATATTCGTGGATGCGTTCCGTGTCGACAAACTTCGGACCATTCTCCCATCGAGTGTGTGAAGGTTGACCGTTCCCAGTGGTTCATTATCCAATGCCGATATACCGAGCAGGCTGTGATCACTTTGCAAGAGGATCCCGGGTAGTTCAGCCTCCTGGATCGAGTTCGTTCCATCTGCACAGGGCAGGTACCAATGGAATTCCAGGTCAAGTGGGGTCGTGTCCTGCTGTTGGGCCACGTTGGTACCTATGCTTTGTTGCCAGCTTCGGGTTATACCTGCGACATAGCTTTCGTCGATCGGGGAGAACGGCGTGAATGTCAATGTGTAATTGCCGGGTGCGAGACACGTGGTATCGAAGCCGGTGGCCATGTTCTCATCCATTTCGAACCAACCGTCATCAACCTGGTCCCCGGTGTCATCCGTGATCCACCAATAGGCTGTGAAAGGGACCAATTCTCCTGTGTTCGTGAGGTAGATCTCCGCTTCGATGCAGCTTTCCGCAGGGCATGGATCCAAGTCGTTCAGATCCCATGTGCAGACCAAGGTTTCACCAAAGCCGGTGAACAGCTCCAGTGAGGCATTGAAGGTTCCAGTGGGAAGCTGAACACCTGGTTGGATGGCCAGGAAGTGGGTCTGAGGAAAACCCATGCCTAGACAGAAAAAGTTCACCGTCTCCATGGCCAGGGTATCACCGTTCGGGGCGTATAGGATGAAGGAAGGATAAGAGACACAATCATTCCCTTGAGAATATGCCATGATCTCCAGGACGTCGGGATGGACCGCACTGTATTGCACGGACCCGATAACGATCTCGTCACATGGGTCCTGCGCTGTGATGTTGCCTACCGTGATCAACAGGAGGACTAGCGCCGTAAGGGATCTCATCAGGTGTCGCATGGCTCTTTGTTTTGATGAAGCAAAGCTCTGACCCTGAAGGATCTTCGCCAATGGACAGGACCGGTCAATCCTTGTACTTATCCCGGACAGCCTGCCGGAAGGAGGAAGGACTGCTGCCGGCCATTTTGAGGAACCATCGGGAAAAATAGGCGGGGTCTTTCATGTTCAAGGCATATCCAACTTCCTTTACACTGAGATCCGAGTGAAGCAAAAGCCGTTTTGCCTCAAGCAGGAGACGTTCCTGGATCATGGCGCTGGCAGTGCGCCCCGTGCGCTTCCTGATCTTTTCATTCAGGTGGTCCGGGGTGATGGCCAGGCGGTCGGCATAATGCCCAACGCTGCGCTCAGAGAGGAAGCCTTTCTCCAACAGCTCCAGGAATTGACGGGTCGTACCACTTCGGTCCGTCGGTGTTCCTTCGTCATTGGCCGCCCGCACCCAATGCAGGCTTTTGATGAGCAGGTTACCCAGGAAGCCTTCCATGACCGCAGGCATCGGTCCTTCCGGTCGTTCGAGTTCCTTTTCCAGAAGCACCACCAGGTCCATGGCCTCACGGTATCGATCCAGATCCAATGGGATCGCCTGTCGCACATCGGCGTAACCGAAGAGTTCGGCTCTCGCGTCTTTCCCATGTCCCAACTCCGCATCACCACGGAACATGACCACCGCGCCTTGCATGTCGGACGATCGGTCGAGTTGATGCACCTGCCCCGGTCTCACGATATGCAAACACGGACCGTCGATCTCCCAGTGCTGCAGGTCGATCATGTGCGTACCGGTCCCGTGTGCAATGACGAATAGCTCGTGAAAATCATGACGGTGTACCTGATTACGCACCGCGTGTCTTCTCGGAACGATCCGCTCAACCCTCGTGGACGTGTGCTGACCACCTGGCAAATGATGGATGGGGATCGGTTTTTCCAATGGTCGGATCAGTTCAGGATGCGGACTTGTCTCGAAGGCCGGATATGCTCGATAGCCAAGGACAGGATCCTGGCCCTCTGAACAGAACCGGATCGCCTGACCTCAGCCCTTCCGTGCTGGCCTTGCCAGGGACTTAGTGTATGAAATGGCCAGGGCTTCCTTGAAAAGCTTTTCGTTCGCAGCCGATAGTTCCACGAATGTTGCCCCCTTTTCCCCCCACTTGTTCGGTACTGGAAAGAAGACCGCAGGATGCTTTGCATTCAACTCCGTTTGTTGCTCGACGTTGAGGAAC
>JAHEFL010000026.1:0-4088 GCA_024640205.1 Flavobacteriales bacterium
CACGGAGTACGCATGGATCAGGTCGCGGATCAGAGCATCCAAGTAGCTCCCATCATCAATGTTCGCCAGATCCTTGCTCAAATAGGTCTGCTCGTGGACCAGGGCCATGGCGCTCACACGGTTCACGCATTCATTGAACAGTTCCCGTGTATCACCATCCTGTACCTGATCCATCTGGAAGCGGATGAGGCTTTTGACGATCTGCAGGTTGTTCTTCACACGATGGTGGATCTCCTTGATCATGACCTCCTTTTCCTCCTTGCTCAGCATGGTTTCCTGGAGCTCACGATTGCGGTTCTGCAGATCGGTACGCATACGATCCAATTGCGCCGCGCGCTGGCGGCTTTCCACCAGGAGCCGATTGCTCATACCCACCAACCAAGCGAACACCACGGCCATGAGGCAGGCTGCAATGAGCAGGAACTGCGCTTCATTCCAGCGATCGGACAAGGTCGCGGTATGCGAGGACAAGCCCAGTTCATGGACCCGTCTTTCCGCGCGGTCCACGTTCTTCTGGGCCCTCTGAAGCATGATCTGAAGTATGGCCTCCGCGGAACGGGACGCCTCACCTGGTGCACGGGGCAACATGGCTTCGCGATGCAAGGAATCGATCTGATGAAGTACCTCCGGTAGCTCGGCGCCTAGTTCATCCATGCCGGGTGAACCTGGGAATCGACCTTCCAGGCGTTCAAAGTGGTCCCGGACCTTTTCGATCTCCTGTGACCACTTGTACTGGCGACTGTTCACATCCACCCTATGTACCAGGCCCAGTTGCTGCAAGGCATCATTGAACTCGGAGAGTTCATCCAAAAGGCGCACTTCATGATCGATCCGCTGTTGCAAGGAGCGGGAACGTTTGACCAGGTCTATGCCATAGGCTATGAAAACCAATGCAAGCACGGCGGCCGTTACGGGCCAAATGCGCCAGGAAGGGTGACGAGAAAAGGGCATGTCGCCCGCCTTTGAACGGCACCCAGGGAACTAGGTTACGTGGTACTAAGGCTCAGTAGAAGCCCTCAGACGTGCCTCAAAGGTCTGCATCATCGTGGTGATGCGCGAGGTGGATGCATTCTTAAGCTCAGCATAAAGGCGCTGCACATTTCCATGCCCCATCCCTGGTACACGCACGATGGGATCGGGACCCTTGGTCAGGGGCCCGCAGTGGATGCCACCGCGAGGCGCGTTCCTATTCCCGACATGGTTCAGTTCGCTCACGGTCAGGCGGCACTCGCCGGCATGGACCATGATGGTAACGCGATACTGGATCACGCCCATACTCTCCTCACGGCCGGTGAGCATCTCTGACCGGAAATTCACACGGGCAATGCCTTCTATCATACCATTCGCGCGATCGCTCCGTTTCAGATCCGCACCTGGCTCCTGGCCGAAGGTCCAGGTCCAGGCCTCAAGCGCCTTGTCATAGAGGTGCAACGAATTCAAAGGAATGCTCATGGACCGCGAGAAGTTCAAGGCGGCCTCCTCAGCTAGGTCCTGTGCAGTACCCTTCCCGCCCAATAGGAGCATCAGGAACAATGGAACGAACCTTGCCGGGAGCATCGAGCGCAAGTTAGCTGAGGGGGTAAACGGGCGTCGCCTAACTTTGGGCAACATATCAAATTCACTTATGGAAAGGGATCGGGTAGGGGCTAAAGCCTTGAAGGTAGGGGTGTTCTACGATGGAAGTTATTTCATGCATGTCAGCAATTACTACAATTATGTCCACCCTCATCGGCGACGATTACATATCGGTGGACTGCACGATCTTATTAAGCATACCATCGCGGAGAAGGATGGGACCACCCCGAATCTCTGCCATATCATAGACGCCCATTTCTTCCGCGGGAGGTTCAGCGCGCGGGATGCCAATGAAAAACC
The DNA here is from genome assembly GCA_024640205.1 of Flavobacteriales bacterium. Lineage (GTDB taxonomy): Bacteria > Bacteroidota > Bacteroidia > Flavobacteriales_F > PHOS-HE28 > PHOS-HE28. The sequence goes on from JAHEFL010000026.1 coordinate 1,876, forward strand.
GAACCAGCTGTACTATGATCGGGTCTTCGACGATATCCTGATGCACAACAATGTGAGGTCCCATTACCTGCCCGTGAAGGATCTGATGGGACGGAAGCGCGAAAAGGGCATCGATGTGCTCATGGCGCTGGAGACCTACGAGCTCTGCATGATGAAGCGCTATGATGTTGCCGTGCTGGTGGCCTCGGACGGGGATCATGTTCCCCTCGTCCGCAAACTGCATGCCCTGGGTTGCAGGACCATGCTCCTTGGTTGGGACTTTGAATTCACGGATCAGGAGACCGGTGCCTTGCAGACCACCAGGACCAGTTCTGATCTATGGAATGAGGTGAGCTATCCGATACCAATGCATGATCTGATCGAAGAAGGGTTGAAGGAGGACGACCCCTTGATCAGGGAGATCTTTGTAATGCTTCCTGCGGGCCACAGGGAAGGGAACGATGTCGGATCCATCGGTGACCAGGACGATCCGCATATAAAGCATCGCGGCGAGGTAATGAGCCTTCACAGCGGTTACGGGTTCATTCGATTCCCGGAGAACAATCTGTTCTTTCTCCATGAGGACCTGGAGGATGGTGAATTCAGCGACCTGAAAGTTGGTGATCTTGTGGAATTCACCGTTGCCACGAACGACAGAGGGCAACGTGTCGCGCGGAACATCACCGTGCTGGAACCTGAGACCAGGAATTAGCGCGGATCTTCCCAAGCGGGAAGGTCCAAGGTGAACGTGGTTCCCTTGCCGATCCCGGAACTATGCACGCTGAGTTCACCGCCGTGGGCCTTTGCCCATTCACGTGCCCGGGCAAGCGTACTGCGGCCTTGCGCTTCACCATCCGTGCTTTTGCCTTTCAGCCAAGCGTAGCGATGGAAGACCATGCTGCTGTCCGCTTCGTCCAACCCGATGCCCTCATCCCGGACGGACAATTTGATCATACCGGAACTGCGCGTAAGGTGGATTGTGATCGGACCACCCTTCGGGCTGAATTTGGATGCGTTCGAAAGAAGGGCGGATACCAATTCGGTAAGGATGCGTGGATCACCGCGGACGCTGAATTCACCTTTTCCCGTGAATAGGACACGTTGCTCCTTTCGCTTGGTGCGATGGTCCATTGTGCGTATTGCTCCCGGAACAATTCCGGCGAGATCGACCTGTCCCGGTTCGGTCAAGCGATAGGTCCGGTCCACTGAAAACTCATCCAACAGGTCCTCCACATCACGCATCGCTTTGAAGTACTGCTGTTCACCGAATTCCATGAGTTCACCGGGCCCCATTCCCTCAGGAGGGTCCTGAACGAGATGCAGGACCTGTTGAATGGCGGCAAGCCTGTTCCTCAGGTCGTGAGCGAAACGATGCAGGCGTTCGGCCTGCTGCTCGTCCGCGTTCCGCATGGCGCCGCTTGTGTCGTTCTTACTCCCCACGGGCATAGCGCTGTAACACATCGTCCAGGCTATCCGGATTAATAGGCTTTGCCAGATAATGGCAGCCCTTCAGGGCGCCGATCGCTTGAACGATCTCCGGTTTCGTCGAGGCGGTGAGGAAAAGAACGGGGATCGGATCTTTTGCATGGAGTTCCTGCGCCAGTTCCAGGCCGGTTTTGTTCCCCTTCAGATAGATGTCCATGATGATCAGGTCCGGACGCTCCTTGGCCAGGAGTTCCTCGGCTTCTTCAGAGCTGCGCGCCGTTCCGGTCACTTCGAAGCCCATTCGCTCGAGTTGGAGCCGATAGCCGAAGGAAATGATCGTTTCGTCCTCTATGATCAGGATCTTGTTCATCTGTTCTGATATCTCAAATTTACGATCCGCGAAGACGGCAATGGTCCTCCACCACACGCTCGAAGCTGTCCACAGTAAGCGCCTTCTCCACATATCCGATCACGGAGCTGAATGATAACGCACGTTCCAGGTCCGTTGGCCGATTGCTGCTGGAGAACATGATCACGGAGGTGCGCCCGTTGGGCAGCAGTTGTTCACTTTCAGAGATCTCCAGGAGATCGAAGCCGTTCAGCCTGGGCATGTTGATGTCCACGAAAAGCAGGTCCGGCAGTTCCTTGCCTGCGCGAAGGAAGTCCAACGCATCCTGTGCCGAAGTGAAGCAGGTCACCTTGCCGGCATAGCCCGCTTTTTTCAGAACGATACGCGTGACGAAGTTGCAATCGTCCTCATCGTCAACGACGAGGATATGATCCAGATGCAGGACATTGAACAGAGATGG
>JAHEFL010000026.1:4098-10736 GCA_024640205.1 Flavobacteriales bacterium
TCCATGGATCGAACCAATGTAGGGGAAGGGTGTACGGGTGATGGAAAACCGATCGTCATATGTTATTCATCCTCTCTTCGGTCCGGCATTTCCTCCAACGCGATGCCCGTCATTTCCAGATCGTGTTCTTGTCCGTGTTCCTCCTGTTCGGCACGCTAGTGCTTCAATGGGACGTTCGCTGGAGCCGATATACGGTCCTGTTGGGAACCTCATTGGCCGTACAGGCCTTATTCATCAAATGGAAGGCCCTGCCGTGGAATTCGTTGAAGAGCGCGGCGATCACCGGCCTGGGATTATGCCTGCTCCTGCAGGCTGGAGGGCTGCCAACGCTGGCGCTAGGTGCAACTGTCGCTATTGCAGGGAAGTTCCTGGTCCGTTTCCGTGGCAAGCATGTATTCAATCCAGCGAACCTGGGTATTGTCGCTGCCATTCTGCTCACAGGTGATGCCTGGGTGAGCCCGGGACAGTGGGGCTCGGGCCCGGCCCTGCTTTTCTTGGTGGGTTCGGCCGGATCCATGGTCCTTTTGCGCGTCGGACGAATCGATACGAGCATGGCATTCCTGATCACGTTCGCGGTGCTCGATGCTCTCCGCTCGGTTTTCTTTCTTGGATGGGGGCTCGATGTGTGGGCGCATCGCATGACGAACGGCTCGTTGCTGCTCTTCGCATTCTTCATGATCACGGATCCCATGACCACTCCGAACGCACCGCGGGCACGGATCATTTGGAGCATGCTGATCGCATTGATCGCCTTCGGAACGAGCACCTACGCGTATGTGCATACAGCACCCATTTGGGCCCTGTTCGTATTGTGCGCCTTCACTCCGCTGCTGGATATTCTGATGAACGGGGATCGGTTCAGTTGGCTGGCAGGACAGGAAAAGCCATCAGCATCCGTCCCGCAAGAAGGGACCAGGCCGGGGTCGCTCCTCGCAATTGAGCAAACAATGCAATAATGATCACATGAACGCGGAGCTGTGATCACGACCATACGGTCCTCCGCGACACCGAATTACGCTGAACCTACAACATGAGAACGATGAAGAAGAACCTGATACTTGCCCTGTCCGCCATGACCTTGGCCGGCAGCGCATCCGCTTTCTGCGGATTCTATGTGGCCCGAGCGGATGCCACCCTGTTCAACGACAGGAGCGAGGTGATCCTTGTTCGGGACGGTCTGAGGACCACGATCACCATGAGCAATGATTTCAAGGGGAACGTGAAGGACTTCGCCATGGTGGTGCCGGTGCCCACGGTGTTGAAGGAAAGTGACATCCGCATCGTGGAGCGTCGCGTATTCAGCGCACTGGATGCATACAGCTCGCCTCGACTGGTGGAGTACTGGGATGACAACCCTTGCCAGCAATGGTTGTACGCTGATGAAGTGGAGATGGCCGATATGGCCGTTGCCGAGCCTACGGCAATGAAGTCATCGATGAACAGGAAGGAGAAGGACTACGGCGTGACCATTGAAGCGCAATACACGGTGGGGGAGTATGACATCCTTATCCTCGGGGCCAAGGAAAGCAATGGCCTCAAGCAATGGTTGTTGGACAACGGGTACAAGATCCCGGATACGGCGCATGAGGTATTGGATCCCTACATCCGTAGTGGCCTCAAATTCTTCGTTGTGAAGGTGGATCTCCAGCGCCTGCAGGCCAGCGGATTCGATTTCCTTCGACCCATTCAAGTGCGGTTCGAGAGTTCGAAGTTCATGCTTCCGATAAGGTTGGGCATGGCGAACAGCAGCGGAGTGCAGGACATGATCGTCTATGCGTTCACGCGCACAGGGCGTGTGGAGTGTGTGAACTACCGTACGGTGAAGGTGCCCAGCGACAGGAACATCCCCTTGTTCACACAGCAGCGGTTCGGCCAATTCTACAAGGATCTATTCGATCGCTCCTATAAGCGCGAAGGGCGGAATGCCGTGGCGTTGGAATACGCATGGAACGTGACGCCGAGCTTCAATGGAATGAAATGCGACCCGTGTGTCGGACCACCGCCGATGCCAAGGGAATTCGCTGAGGCCGGCGTCGATTGGTCGAACAACGGTGGTGGGCAGGTTTTCTTCACCCGCATGCACGTGCGCTATTCAAGGGACAAATTCCCGCAGGATCTTTTCTTCCAGGTAACACCCAATACGGAGCATTTTCAGGCACGGTACATCCTGACCCACCCTGCAAAGGGCGATCTGAGTTGTGCTGCGGGCCAGGAATACTTGGAGCAACTCTATTACCGCCGTGGCAGGGAGATGGACGAACTGAACGCACTGACCGGCTGGGATCTGAGCAAAGAGCGCAACTATGTGGAGGAGGTGAAAGGGAAGATGAGTCCGGAACGGCGCAATTCGCTGGATCAGCCATTCTTGCCGTGGAACGGACCAAGTAGCGGAGGCCCCACTCCGATGATCGCCTTGTTGCTGGGTCTGCTCGCGCTGATCAGCGGCCTCTTTTCCCTGAGTGCGCGGCGGAACAAGGCTTATGCCTGAGGCGGCCGGATGCACGTACGGTGAGGTGGGTGGAACGGATCATGGCCTGCACTAGCGCAGGTCATGATCCAGTTTCACGATGCTTTCCGGAGAGCCGAGGAGGTACAAGAGATCATCCGTAAGGATCCGGGTAGTGCCATTCATATTGGTGATGTGCCGGCCGTTCCGCCGGATCGCTAAAACGGTGATCCCATAGCGTTCTCGCAGACCGATCTCCCCGATCGTGTGACCAACAACCTTCCCGCGCCCCATGGTCACCGGCAGGGTAGCTATTTCAAGACCGGGGATGATCAGGGGTTCGTCCTTCTTCTTGTCCGGCTTCACGGAGCTACCACGAAGCATGCCATAGTGATCCTTCCGGATGCTGCCGACCAGTTCCTGGATCTTATCCTCAGGCACGAGGTATTTGCGGAGTACACGATAGAAGATCTCAATGCTCGTTTCGAATTCCTCCGGGATCACTTCGTTCGCACCGACGTCATAATAGGCCTCCATATCACGCACATAACGCGTTCTGACGATGATGTACGCCGTTCCTGTCAATTGTCGCACGCCGGCTACGATCTTCCGGGTCTGTTCCGAGTCGCTGATGGCGACCACAACCACACGGGCGCTTTCCACATGAGCTTGCTGCAGTAAATGCTCATTGCATGCATCGCCGTGGAGAACCACCAGTTCCCGGTCCTTGGCGATCCGCACCAGGTCCGGATCCTCCTCGATCACAGCACATTTGATGCCGGCATTCTTGGCGGCGCGTGCGACGTTCTGCCCGTTAAGGCCGAACCCAACGATAACGACATGGTTCTTCAGCACCTGGGATAGCACCTTGTCCTGCTCCCTTTTCACCCGCATGATCCGGTCCAGACGCTCGCTCACCACGTCCGGCACGAATGATAGGAAAATGCGCCGCACGATGCTGTCCGAGTACTCGAGCATGAAAGGGGTCGCCGCCATTCCGAGGATCGCCACGGAAAGGAACAACTGGTAGTGCTCCTTGGACAACAATCCGAGTTCCACGCCGGGTATGGCAAGGATGAACCCGAATTCACCGAGCTGGAAGAGCGTGAGTCCGCTGAACATGGCCGTTCTTACCGGGTATCGAAGGACCCAAACAGCGATCAGGGCAGCAAGTACTTTGAGTATCGTGATCCCCAGCGTAAGGCCTATGATCAGGAAGGGATGGGCAAGGAATTGTGCCGTGTCCAACAGCATCCCGATGCTCACGAAGAAGAAGCTCATGAAGATCTCGTGGAACGGGAGCACGATCCCTGTGGCGTGGTAGGCATGGTCGGTTTCTGATATCACCAGTCCTGCGAAGAATGCCCCCAGCGCCAGCGATAGTCCCATGGCCTGCGTGGTGTAAGCCGCCGCGAAGCAGATCACCACGATCGTCAGGATGAAGAGCTCATTGCCACGTCCTTTCGTCGCGATCCGGAGCAGTTTCGGAACAACGTACCGCCCGCTGATGAACACCATGATCAAGAGGAACACCATTTTACCCAAGAGCAGGAGCAGGTCACCTACGATGTCCGTGCTCTTCCCTGCGAGCAAGGGTGTTACCAGCATCATGGGAACGACGATGATGTCCTGGAAGATGAGGATCGCCGTTGCCACCCTGCCATAGGCCGCTTCCATTTTACCCTTTTCCTGAAGCACGCGCAGGACAATGGCCGTGCTGGAGAGAGCCACAAGGAAACCGATGAACACGGCTCCTTCGGTGGTATGGCCGAATGCCATGAGGAGGCCGGTGACCGCGGCAATGGTGATACCCACCTGGAGGCCACCACCGACGAATACCGTCTTGCCCAATGCTGCGAGCTTCTTCAGGCTGAACTCCATACCGATGACGAACAGCAGGAAGATCACCCCCACTTCGGCCAGGGCTTCCACTTCTTTAACCTCCTCCACCCAGCCCAATCCATGGGGTCCAGCGATCATCCCGGTAACGATGAAGGCCAGGATGCCAGGCACCTTGAATCGCCGGAACAGCAGCAGGATCCCAGCGGCAAGCGCAAGGATCACGACCAGTTCCTGGAACAGGGGGAAATGCATGGCTCAGATGGCGTGAAGCTAGCTTTCGTATCGCCCCGGATCACGTGCCCAATAGAATTGCTCCATTCCAGGTGATCCGCGCCCCGCCGCTGAACCGGTCGATCGCATCGCTCAGTTCTTTTTTCCTTGCCAGCTGCGGTAGGAACCCGTAATGGGGATCCTTCCTTCCGGTACCTTTTGCAGGGCTTCACATTCCTTCAGCGTGGCATGGAGTTCTGCCGGCAAAGCCTGATACAAGGCGGTCCCTTCCGTCTTCCACGCGATCATCTCATCCGTGACCTGTTTCACCACACGGGCCGGGTTGCCCACGATCACGGAGCGCCTTTCCCAGACACTATCCGAAGCGAGGAAAGAGAGTGCACCGACGATGCATTCTTCGCCGATACGCACATTGTCCATGACCACGGCGTTCATGCCCACCAGCGAATTCCGACCTACGTGCGCTCCATGGATGATGGCACCATGTCCGATATGCGCACCTTCCTCCAAGGTCACCGTCACACCCGGGAACATGTGCACCGTACAGTTCTCCTGCACGTTGCATCCGTCCGAGATCACGATCTCACCCCAATCACCGCGCAACGCAGCGCCGGGACCGATGTACACATCGCGACCGATGATGACATTCCCTGTCACCGCCGCAAGTGGGTGGATGAAGGCGCTTTCATGCACCACCGGCCGGTAACCATTGAATTCGTAAAGCATGTGGCGCCAAGGTAATGCGGGGATGTAGGCTGGCGTCGGGCGTTCGATCCCCGGATCCCGCCACTAACTTCGCGTCATGGCTATCGTTCTCAATGACGCTGGGCTTCATGCCCACTTCCTGCCGCTCACTGCCACACGGCCTGTGGGGCAATTAAGGCCGGGTATTCTCAGGCTCTCGGAGGGGTGGTACATACGAAGCGGCACGGGGGTATCCTACCGCACGGAGCGATACCTGAGCGCTGCTTTTCCGCTCCGTGCGGAAGGCCCCATGATGGAGGTCAATGCGGGTCTTTATCCAACGGATGACCTTGTTTCCGCAGTGATGGACCTGCGTCCTGGTGAGGTTCTGATCCAAGAATCCCGCCCCCTGGCATTCTGCTTGGAAGGGGATGCGTTACCCAGTACGAACGATTGGATATCCCCACCGGGATTCATGCGACCGAAAGCCTTCCCCGGTGAGGTGATCCGCTTTGAGCGTCCGTGGCATCTGTTCCAGCAGTGCGGCAAGGCCCTGCATCTTGATCACCAATTGTTGACGGAAGGACGTCGATCGCAGCCTTTGAGTTCCTTGAACACGGTGATCGGCGACCCGGATCTCATCTTTTTGGAGGAAGGGGCCATTGTGGAAGCGAGTATCCTGAATACGCGTAATGGTCCCATCCATATCGGAAGGGGAGCTGAGGTGATGGAAGGATGTATCATCCGTGGCCCTTTCGCACTGGGTGAACATGCCCAATTGAAAATGGGTGCCAAGGTGTACGGACCAACGGTGGTCGGGCCTGATTGCCGCGTCGGGGGCGAGGTGAACAACAGTATTCTCATGGGGTACAGCAACAAGGCCCACGATGGCTTCCTCGGTAACAGTGTGCTGGGCGAATGGTGTAATCTGGGTGCTGATACGAACACCAGCAATCTCAAGAACACCTATGGCGAGGTGCAGGTTTACAGCTATGCGGAGGAGGCCACGGTCACCACGGCTTCGCAGTTCGTGGGTTTGATCATGGGCGACCACTCAAAGAGTGGGATCAACACGATGTTCAATACCGGTACTGTTGTGGGGGTATCGTCGAACGTGTTCGGTGCCGGGTTCCCACCCAAGTTCATCCCCGGCTTTTCATGGGGTGGGGCTGAGGGACTTGGCGAGCATGACCTGGATAAGGCACTGCGGACCGCCCGGCGTGTGCTGGAGCGACGATCAATGCAAATGACCGGTATCGATGAGGCCATTTTGAGGCACATCTTCTCCCTGGAGCGTTCCGATCCTGAATGATCCGCTGGTTTCCGTCCGGAATTCGGTCTGTCACTGCCCATCTGTCACCCGTTCTCTCCCGGCACGGTGCTTGAACCCCGGCGTTCGACGACTTCCTTGTGTTCTGCAAATGACAGGACTGGA
>JAHEFL010000364.1 GCA_024640205.1 Flavobacteriales bacterium
ACTGGTGCTTCCGCTCCTGTGCCTGTTCCAGGGTGAGCGAAAAATCACCGTCGAAACGGGCCCCACTATAACCTCCCTTCTCGCCCAAGCTGAGGCGGAAGATCTTGTCCATGGTCGTGTAATGCGCGTCTAATTCCTTCTGGTCCGCCATCCTGTGTTGGTTGATCCCGGCAGCAACGGAGGCCAGGCGCTGCACAAGGTAGCTGCCTGCTACGGACCATCGACCATGGCGCGCAAGGAGTTCCGAAAAAAGTCGAACGGGGCAATAAGGACATCAACCAGGATCCTATCAAGGTTCAGGTCGTGAGGGACCTACTTCCCACTTGCCTGCCGGTACCCTGTCGTTCCAGTAGGCGAGTCCGGTCCTTTGGAGGAAGTTCCCCCGTAAGTGACCCGTGGACCATCGCCGGCAGTGGTGGGACCCGGCTTGTTTCGCGTGGTGGATGGATCCCTGGGTCGCGGGGTGGCAGGAGAACGATACCGTCCGTCATTGGCAGCGAAGCGATCGATACGACGGGTGTACTGGCCATGAACTTTGGGTCCGGCCCCCGATCCGAACTCCGCATCGGGATCGGTGGTGGGGCATTCCACAGCGACGACATCCACAAAGGTGTTGTACAGGCCTGAAGCAGTAGCCAAATGTCCCTCGGAATCCATCACGGTAACATCAAAATGACCGTTCCTGTAGTGCCTGCTCTCAATGACAGTATAGGGCGGTACACCGCCTCTGATATCCCAGCTCACATATCCCTGCTGACGCACAACGCTCCTAGTGGTCGGGGCGCTCTGCTGCGCCCGCTCAGGGGCATTGGAGCATCGGTATTCCACCACGAGGTGATCACGTGAAAGGATCACCACCCGAAGCGGATCCGCGAACGCATCCGCGGAGAACAGCAGGGCAATAAGTAGGATGGAACGTACTATGGCGGCAGGTATTATGATACCCAAGGTACTACGAAAACAGGATCATCCTGCCTCAGTGAGCCGCGGGTGCTGGATCAAAGCCCCAATAACACCTGCCCTGGATCCTTGCCCCCGAAAACCAACTTCTGGGGATCCTCGATCATCTGTTTCACCGCCATCAGGAAGCTCACACTTTCCTTACCGTCAATGATGCGGTGATCATAGCTCAATGCCAGGTACATCACCGGGCGAATGACGACCTGGCCATCCAACGCAACAGGACGTTCCACGATGTTGTGCATGCCCAGGATGGCACTTTGCGGTGGGTTTATGATCGGCGTGCTGAGCATGCTTCCGAATACACCACCATTGGTGATGGTGAACGTACCACCGGTCATCTCATCGATGCTCAGCTTGGCATCCCTGGCCTTGATGGCGAGTTCCTTGATACCACGCTCGATCTCCGCCAGGCTCATGCGCTCCGCGTTCCGCAGCACCGGTACCATCAAACCCTTGGGACTGCTCACCGCGATGCCGATGTCCGCGTGATCGAACGTCACGATGTCCTCGCCATCGATCTGCGCGTTCACGTTCGGGAACTGGCGCAGCGCTTCGGTCACCGCTTTTGTGAAGAAACTCATGAAGCCCAGGCCGATCCCGTGCGTTTCCTTGAATTGATCCTTGTACGCATTGCGAAGGGCCATCACAGCACTCATATCCACTTCATTGAACGTGGTGAGCATGGCGGTCTGGTTCTTCACCGCGACCAGGCGCTCCCCCACCTTCTTTCGCAGCGTACTCAATCGCGCACGTTGCGAGTCACGGGTCCCCCCCCATCCGTTCATCAACGTACCGGACGCATCCACCCCTCCGGCGATGTATGCTTCCACATCACTCTTGGTGATCCGTCCGTTCGGGCCACTACCCTTCAGCTTCTCCGGACTGATCCCCTTGTCGCTCATCAGGGCTTTCGCCACCGGTGTTGCCTGCGCCTCGGCAGCGGCCTTGCCTGCCGGAGCGGACGTTGGCGAAAGTTTGCCAGCCTTGGCAGCCACCTCCGGTGCTTTCGCCTTCTTCTCCACCTTCACACTGGTATCGATGCGCGCGACCACATCACCTACGTTCACCGTAGCATCCGCTTCCGCCAACAGTGCGATCTTCCCTTCCGCTTCGGCGGAAAGTTCCAGTGTGGCTTTATCGCTATCGATCTCCGCGATCACCTGATCCTTTTCCACCACATCGCCATCGGCTACCATCCATTGTGATATCCGCACTTCACTGATGCTTTCACCGGGGCTCGGTACGTTGATGTCGATCAAGGCCATGTCGGATCTTGGATGATTGGATGTTCAGGGTATTGCGTTCAGGCTTTCACTTTGGAGGTCACGGTCTCCTTTCTGGTCGAATGCGCGAACGTACGCGCAATGATGTCCGCTTGTTGCTTGGCGCTCCGTTTGCTGCTGCCGGTGGCCGGAGCTCCACTGGCAGGCCGGGAGATGCATTCCAGCTTCACACCATGGAAATTCATGAGCATGTATGCCCAGGCCCCCATGTTCTTCGGCTCCTCCTGCACCCAGAGATAGCGTTGCGCCTTGGTGTATTTCCGGAGGATCTCCTGCAACTGCTTTTCAGGCAGGGGATGCAACTGCTCGATACGGACCAGGGCCGTATCCACCAGACCTTCCTTTTCCCGATGTTCGAGCAGGTCATAGTAGATCTTGCCTTGGCAGAACACCACAGTTGATGCCTGTGCGGGATCGATCACATCGTCGATTATCTCCCTGAACCCACCCGTGGTCAGGTCATCCAGTGCGCTGGTACACAAAGGGTGGCGCAACAAGCTCTTTGGCGTGAATACAATGAGCGGCTTGCGGAAATTCCATGCCAGTTGTCGCCTGAGCGCGTGGAAGAAATTCGCAGGAGTGGTACAATTCACCACCACCATGTTCCCACCCACCGAACTGTTCAGGAAGCGCTCCATCCGCGCGCTGCTGTGCTCTGCACCCTGTCCTTCGTACCCATGCGGAAGCAAAAGCACCAAGCCGTTCTGGGTATACCACTTCTCTTCTGCTGCGCACAAGTACTGATCGAGGATGATCTGTGCCCCGTTGACGAAATCGCCGAACTGTGCCTCCCAGATGGTCAGCGTATCCGGACGCGCCATGGCATATCCGTATT
>JAHEFL010000027.1 GCA_024640205.1 Flavobacteriales bacterium
TCTTCTTCTCCATCCCAGAGGAATGTGTACTGGTCCCCTCGGACGTTCACATCATTGCAATACCATTCACTGAATCCGCTTGGCGTGCTGATCAATTCGAAAAGGACCGTTGGGGTACTCCTCAGCTCGAACTCCATCTGCACCCGCTCTTTCAAGGGCTGTTTGGCCTCTGCCACAAGCTTCTTTTGGGACTTTTTGCCACTTGACTTCGGAGCATCCGCTTTTTTCGACGGGGCGTGAGCAGGAGCCCTGCGAACGGGTGCCACCTTAGTAGCCTTCGCGACGGACTTCGAAGCAGTTTTTTTCGGTGTTGCTTTCTTCGCAACGACCGGCGTGGTCGATCGACTGATGGTCAACCCTTTCTTCACGACCTTTTTTGTGCTGGCCTTTGCTGGCTTTGCAGTTGCTGACTTCTTGGGGGCAACTTTCTTTTTGGCCGCAGCGGTCACTCGTACGCCAGCCTTCTTCGATGCGGTTCCGGAACCCTTCGCCTTGGTAGCCTTGGGTGCAGACTTTTTTGACTTGCTTACCGGTTTGGCCTTGCCCGCGGTCTTCTTTGCCTTCGCAGGTGCGGATCTTCCTACAGCCTTACGAGCTTTGGTCGGTTTCGGAGCGGGTTTCTTCTTCTTCGCCATGTGGGTCGATAGGGGTGCGGCTAAAGGTAGAGAAATAGCCCCCCTTTGCAAGTGATCTTGCCAAGCACGCTAATGGGGCCGTGAGGGCGTTTTCTATATTTGCCGCCCGCCGACCGGAAAATGACCCTTTTGGCGCGGTAGCTCAGCTGGTTAGAGCGCAGGATTCATAATCCTGAGGTCGGGAGTTCAAGTCTCCCCCGCGCTACGAAGGCCATCCTTGTGATGGCCTTTTTTCGTTCCTTGGGGATCCATGCGTTCGATGTTGCTCATACCGGTCCTGTTCTTTGGATGCGCTGATCCAGTGACCATGGACGAACGCACCGCCATCCGTCAGGTCATGCACGCCCAGGAAGAAGCGTGGGACAAGGGGGATATAGATGGGTTCATGAAGGGCTATTCAGATACCATATGTTTCATTGGCCGGAATGGAATGACCTGTGGAAAGGATAAGGTTTCCGCAAATTATCAGGAAGCATACCCGGACCGTTCCGCTATGGGGGACTTGACATTCGGGCTGCATGAGATCGTGTTGTCCGAGGATGCCACGGCTTGGGTCACAGGGACATGGGAACTACAGCGCGGAACGGACACGTTGGACGGTGGATTCTCCCTGCTGTGGGTGAAGGAAAAGGATGGCTGGCTTATCGCCAGGGACCATTCCTATTGATGACTGAAGGGTTCCGATCTGGCAACAGGTGAAAGGTCCCCGGTATATTCGCCCCTCATTCACGGTCTGCTCTTGTTCGATAGTATCACGGTGTTGCTGGTGGTGGTCAATGCGATCGTTTCCATTGCTGCGTTCAGCGATCAACGATTGTTCAATGCACTGTTGTTCGAGCCCTTTGTGATCAAGGCACGGGGGGAGTGGTACCGATTCCTTACACATGCATTCATCCATGCCCACTGGCCGCACCTGCTCGTGAACATGTTCGTATTGTTCATGTTCGGACGCAATGTGGAGGTCCTCTATTTCGAATTGACAGGACGGCCTGTCCTCACACATTATCTGATGTTGTATCTCGGAGGGATCTTGGTCTCCAGTCTTCCCTCCTACAAGAGGCATCTATATGATCCGACTTACCGGGCGGTGGGGGCGAGCGGCGCCGTTTCCGCAGTGCTATTTGCTCAGATCCTGATGTTGCCTACCAGTCCGGTGGAGTTCCTTTTCCTACCCATACCGATCCCAGCATTCGTTTTCGGCATTCTTTATCTTGTCTATTCCTGGTACATGGATAAGCAGGGAGGGGATAACGTGGCGCATGATGCACATTTCTACGGTGCCGTTTGGGGGATCCTCTTCACGGCCGCATTGGAACCGGACCTGATCCTGCATATCGGAGGATTCCAACAGGCCATCGGCCTTTGATAAATGAGGAGGGCGGTATTCCTTGATCGGGATGGTGTGTTGAACCGCGAACGCGGGGAGCATACTTGGGAACTGGAACAATTCGAGATCCTGCCGGGAGTGCCGGAAGCGTTGAGGGTCCTGCAGGAAAAAGGTAGAGCATTGGTGGTCATCACGAACCAGAGCGGCATAGGGTCCGGCCTATACGGCCATGACGATGTGGAGCGGGTGCATGGCTACCTTCGTCGCATGTTGGCCGATCACGGGGTACAACTCACCGATGTATACTACTGTCCTCATCACCCGGACAATGGGAAATGCCTTTGTCGTAAACCCGGTTCACTACTGTTGGAGAAAGCTATGGCCCGGTATGGGATCGACGCAGGTGGCTCGGTCATGATCGGTGATCGGGATCGCGATGTGGAGGCTGCCCGGAGCGTGGGTGTTCGGGGGATCCGGGTGGAAAGCAATGAACCCTTGCTGCCCCTAGTTCTGAATAGGACCATCTTGGGATGAAGAACCTGGTCAATTGCAATGGGAAGATCGTTCCCGGGGATCAGCCGGTGATCACGTTGGACAATCGGGCCTTTCATTTCGGTGACGGTCTGTTCGAGAGCATGCGCGTGGTGGAAGGTCGGGCATGTTTCCTGGATGCACATTGGGCTCGGATGAACTCCGGAGCGGAGATCCTGAAGATGGAAGTACCGGACGGGCTGGATCGGGCTTCCTTCGGAAAGCATATACAGGAATTGATTTCAGCTGTCGGAATGACCAGCGGTCGATGCCGCTTCACCCTGTATCGAGGCGGCTCAGGTTATTATCGACCGGAACGGAACGACGCCGTGTTCACCATTGAAGCGAAGGAACTTCCCGAACCTTACCACACCCTGAACGAACAGGGATCCATGGTGGATATCTGGCCAGGGATGCGGAAACCGATCAATGATCTTTCGAGGCACAAGACATTGAACTGTCAATACTATATCATGGGTTCGCTCTGGGCGCGTGACCGTGGTCTCGATGACTGCCTTCTACAGAATGAACGAGGTAATATCATTGAAAGCAGCAGTGGCAACCTCTTCATCGTAAGCAATGGTGTGCTGTATACGCCTTCATTGGCGGATGGATGCCTTGGTGGCGTAATGCGCGCTCAGATCATCAACCTTGCCCTTGCGAACGGGATCAAGGTGTACGAGTGTTCCTTGAACCCGCAGAACCTGCTTGCCGCGGATGAACTCTTTTTTACCAATGCTGTGCGTGGGCTCCAATGGATCGGTACCTATAGGACGAAACGCTACGCTCATAAAATGAGTGCTGCATTGGTGGAGCTCCTGGTGAATGCCACCAAGCAACAGGGCACGGGCTAGGGTGCTCGTTCGTTGTCGGTTGCCGGTCAGTTAATTCATCGCCGGGTCGTCAGGAAAATTCGCGAGCGGGGCGAACTCACGTCCCATGGCCCGAAGGGTGTCCCCCCAAAGATCCGAATGCAGTGTGTTCATCACCCGCTTTCGATCCGCAGGTGAGATCAACCATGAACGTTGTTCGAGTTCCTTGTCCAACTGCTGGCTTTCCCAACCGGAGTATCCCACGAAGAAGCGGACGTGCTTCGACAGCTTCGGGTCAGTGGCGAGCAAGGACCGCAATTGTTCATAGTCACCGCCCATGAATACGCCATCCACAACTTCCAGGCTTCCTTCCAAGTGCGGCCCTAATGTGTGCAGATAATACAGATTGCCACTTTGTACGGGACCACCGATGCTTAATCGGGAGCCTACCGGGGGCATGTTCTCCATCAGGTCGTGCACTTCCATGTCCATATGTCGGTTCAGTACGAAACCGAATGATCCCTCTTCATTGTGTTCGCACAAGAGGACAACGGTACGCCTGAAGTAGGGGTCAGCTAAATAAGGCTCGCTCACCAATAGACGCCCGCGCGCGGGTTGATGACGGTTCTGCGGATCAAGGTCAAGGATCTTCTCGGACATGTTGCCATGAAAATAGTGCGACTTCATCAATTGAAGCAAACCCGATCATGCCGCGGTCATTTGGGAGCGAGCAGCGGATAACTTCGCACGAACAAGATCCCGGAAATGGAAGCTTCCCGAAGTGTAGACAACCGAATTGATTATTCGAAACAGGCCCTGCTTGAGGCGGATGCAGGTGAGGATCCGATCGTCCTGTTCGCTCGGTGGTTGAAGGATGCGGAGGACGACGGGATACCTGAACCGCATGCCATGTCACTGGCCACCATGGGTTCGCTAACGATCAGCTGCAGGATCGTCCTGTTGCGCTTTTTTGATCGGAACGGGTTCGTTTTCTACACGAACCACAATAGTCGGAAGGCGATGGATATCGAACGTGATCCGCGTGCAGCCGCGACCTTTTTCTGGCCGCAGCATGAACGACAGATCCGGATCGAAGGTCGCGTTGCGGTGGTCGATTCCGGAACTTCCGACGGGTACTTTGCAAGTCGCCCGCGTGAAAGCAGGATAGGTGCATGGAGCAGTGATCAGAGCCGACCAGTGGAGAACAGGGAACAATTGGAGGAGCGTTACTCGCGATGGATAGAGCGCTTCGGCGAAGGAGAAATTCCAAGGCCGCTGCATTGGGGCGGTTATCGCATAGAACCTGTGCGCATCGAATTCTGGCAGGGTAGACCCAACCGTCTGCATGATCGATTGGCCTATGAGAAGTTGAACGACGGTGGTTGGCTTCGGACACGTTTGCAACCATGATCGTCGATCGCATACCCTCTGAACGCAGAAGACCCCCCGTTGCCGGGGGGTCCTTGCTTCTGTGATTATCGAAGGATCACTTCTTCTTGGCAGCCTTCTTAGCGGCTTTCTTCGGAGCGGCCTTCTTGGTAGCTTTCTTAGCCGTTGCCTTTTTAGCCGTTGCTTTCTTGGCAGCCTTCTTAGGAGCAGCCTTCTTCGCAGCCTTCTTGGCAGCCTTCTTAGGAGCAGCCTTCTTCGTGGCCTTCTTAGCGGTGGCTTTCTTGGCAGAAGCTACCCGGGCGGTACGCTTTGCAGGACGGCTCTTGCCTTTGCTTCCTGCGGCACGTTTGCCCTTCTTCGTTTTCATATCACCTTTTCCCATTTTATGGAGTGTTAAGGGTTTGACCCAAAAGTATCGGGAGAGTGTAACGCAGAACACTTTTGAAGGTTCTCTTTTGTCAACCCGTTCGTGTCAATAACCGCAACAAAATGGATCGTTCGCGATATCGCGTTGGAATGCATTCGTTCTGTATCGCGCAGATACCAACGCTTGTACATGGGTGGGTCATCATGACCGTGCATGCGTGGCGTGCGATTCAATGGAAATCATTTTCCCGTTCGTGATCCTCACGCAATCGTTCTTCCAATCGATCGACATGTTGGATCATCGATCGCGTCCACTGCAATTTCAATGTGAGCAATGCCTCGTCATCCAGTTGCCAGGGGATCGTTCCGGAGCGGAGGCGTCGCATGATGGTATAGAGGACGATGGCTGCGGATGCGGAAATGTTGAAGCTCTCCGTGAAGCCGTGCATCGGTATGCGAAGGTGCTCATCGGATCCTTCCAGAAGTGATGGACTCAGGCCATCCAGTTCCGTACCGAAACAGATGGCCGTGGGCCTTTCGAGATCGATGGCCTCCGGTGTCCTTGCATTGCCGTGCGGTGAGGTGGCGATGATGCGGTATCCGTTCTTCCGCAGGTACTCGATGCAACCGGATGTGTTCTCATCCGCCTTATTGTACCGATGAATATCCACCCACTTGGATGAACCCAATGTGACATCCGGGTTCAAGGTGTACTTGTTGCGGTTCTCTATGACATGCACATCCTGGACACCGACCAGATCGCAGGTCCGTATGACCGCACTGGCGTTCTGTGATTGATGGATGTCCTCCATGACCACGGTGACGTGCCTGGTCCGTAGTGGCGCGATCCGATCGAAAAGATCCCGCTTGTTCGGGGTGATGAACCCGGAAAGCTTTTCGAGCAGTTGTTTATCCGTCATGATAAAATGGTCCCTGGTGCGTTCAAAGATCGATAGGTATGAAAAAAGAAAGTCCCCCGCTGAGCGGAGGACTTTCCGGAAGAAAGCGAGATGCTTACTTCACCTTGCTCTGCAGGTCAGCACCTGCCTTGAACTTCACGACCTTCTTGGCAGCGATCTTGATCTCCTTGCCGGTCTGTGGGTTGCGGCCTTTGCGAGCTGCACGCTTGGTGATGGAGAACGTTCCAAAGCCAACGAGGGCAACACGCTCACCTTTACGCAGCGCCTTGGTGGTGCTGTTCACGAAAGCGTCCAATGCGCGCTTGGCATCGGCCTTGGTGATCTTTGCTTCAGCGGCCATCGATTCGATCAATTCTGCTTTGTTCAAGCCCATAGTAGTAGGGGTTTTAGAGTTGGTTAGTTTGGTTTACTCTCGCGCAAATGTATCCGCGATTCCCCGTCTGTCAAGGGTTTCCGGCGGTTCCTTCTGAAAATGTTGAAAAAACAGGCGTTTTGTTCATAACTACGCCTGTATCCCGCCCCCAGCAAGGGTTTCAGGATTTCGTGCTTCCGCCTTTCTTCAGGTGCGTTCCGTCGAGTTTCCCGTCACTCCAATCGGATGCCCTCGATCGAGCGAAGCCCTCTGATCAGATCTGCGGAGGACATCCTCTTTTTGCCTTCCATTTGCACCTCAAGGACTTCGATCCATCGGTCCGAGCAAGCAAGCAATAATCGACCATCAGCTATCCGTACCGTGCCGGGTGTACCTGGGTCCGTCTCATCATTTGACGGATTGGTGCGCAGGATCTTGAAATGGGATCGCCCGCCATCGGGTCCGATCCATTGGCACCAGGCTCCGGGATATGGGCTCATGCCCCGTACCAGGTCATGAACGGCCCGCGCCGTTGCATTCATGTCCAACCGGCATGTCTGAGTATCGATCTTGGGCGCCGCGTGGACCGGACCGTTCGCACGTTGCTGACGTGGTACGATGCTTCCTTCGATCAGTCCATCGACCGTCCTTACCATCAGTGTCGCACCGATCATCATCATCCGGTCGTGGAGTTCGCCTGCGGTCTCATCAGCCCCGATGCTCACTTCCTCTTGTAACAGGATATCCCCGGTGTCGATCGCATGCTGGATAAGAAAGGTGGTAAGGCCGGTCCGTTGTTCCCCATTGATCACCGCCCAGTTGATCGGCGCAGCTCCACGATATTCGGGTAGTAAAGAAGCATGCAGATTGATCGTGCCCAGGCTGGGTTTGGCCCAGACCACTTCGGGAAGCATCCGGAACGCAACGACGACATATATGGTTGCTTGGAATCCATCCAACTGCTCCAGGAACGTGGGGTCCTTGAGCCTCTCCGGTTGAAGTACCGGGATCCCCAGTGCAAGCGCTCTTTCCTTCACTGCGGAGGAGCGAGGTTTTCTGCCCCTTCCCGCAGGCTTGTCCGGAGCGGTGACCACGGCGACCACGGAGTGACCGGCCTGGACCAGTGCATCCAACGTTGCCACCGCAAAGGTGGGGGTACCCATGAAGATGATGCGCGCCTTGTTCATTCAACACTTTTACCCGTGAGTGGCAGGAGAGAGGCGTGCGAAGATGCGATCCGGAACCGATAGGGCAGAAGTGAATCCGCTCCGGCATAGTCCACACCGATCCGGGGACTGATGATCACTGCCTTCGATGGAACGACCACTCCGTGATCCTCGATACGGATGTTCCCGTTCACCAGATCGGTCGCATTGTGTTCCATGCGGATACCAAGCGCTTGTGAAAGCGTACCTGGGCCATGCGTAGTGAAACGGTTCGGAGCGCGCCGCTTGCGCATGACCTCGATCCCGTGCAACGGACGCAATGCTCGAACAAGGACCGCGTGTGGGGTTCCCTCCACGTTGGTGACCACGTTGAACAAGCAATGTATCCCGTAGCACAGGTATACATAGCTCGTACCTCCCCGACCGTACATGGTTTCCGTTCGTGCCGTTCGCCTGCCACCGAACGCATGGGACGCACGATCTTTGATCCCGGCGTACGCCTCTGTTTCCAGGATGTAACCGGAAGTGAGTTCACCATCGATCTCCGTTACGATGACCTTGCCCAAGAGTGAACGGGCGATGAGCAATACGTCCTCCTGTTGGTAGAAGGTCCGAACCAAGGTCAGGCCCTTCTCATGGGTCATCGTCGCCATCATACCGCACGGCCATCATCCCGGTCCACCCTGCGCTCATAAGGGTCTCGGTTCATCTCCCCAAGGATCCCTGCACGATCGATACGGGTTTCCGGATGCTCGTTCTTGCGACGTCGAGTGCACACGTCACATTGACCGCAATCCGAAACGCGTGACTCGTCGAAGTAGTCAAGCACCATGCGCGAACGGCAGTGTTCGTCACTTGCCGTGTACACCAACATGGCATCAAGGCGAGCGCGAGCCCGTTGCTTCCGATCGCTGAGTGCGACCGGGTCGATGATAAGCCTGTCCGCATCCTGTCTCGGTTGGAGCAGCGTTGCCGTCGGGAGGTCATTGCGCGGACGATAGGACAAGACCCGCTGTTCATCCAATGCTCGAAGACGATCCGAAACGGTGGCGATACTCCATCCGGTGAGCTTGGCAAGGCGGGCTTCATCTATGATGGCCGGTTCCTCGAACAGGCCTCCATACAAACGCAACAACGCTTCGAGCAGCGGACCCTTGTGCCCGTCGCTCACTCGCATGTGATAGACCACCTTGTGATCCGCGATCATCAGAACGCGTGACGGGGAGCGAAGTCCCGAACTGAGCGCGAGCCGGCCATCGAGCTCAAGGGTCTTCAAGGCGCTAGCCACATTGGCTCGCCGGTACCCGGTCCTTTCGGACAGGGCATCGAGATCGACTGTATAGGATTCCAGAAGCCCTGATCCCATGGCTATGCCGTTGAGATCCGCCATCGCTTGATAGACCATTCTCACCTCCGCCAAGGAAGGGAAACTTTGTTCCATTCGTTCCAAGGCACGCTCTGCATCACCAGGGCCGGTGAGCAAGAAGGCATAGGACTTTTTTCCGTCCCTGCCGGCACGACCCGCTTCCTGATAATAACTCTCCAGGTCCGGAGGAGGATCCATATGGATAACGACTCGGACATCGGGTTTGTCGATCCCCATGCCGAATGCATTCGTTGCCGCTACGCACCGAAGCGTCCCCTTGGTCCATGCCTGTTGCACCCTGTCACGATCGGCGGACGACAGACCGGCATGATAGGCTTCCGCACCGATCCCATGCTGTGAGAGACTGCGTGCAAGCCGGACAGTGCCACGGCGATCGCGTAGGTAGATGATCGCCGATCCCTCCACGTTCTCAAGGATGCGAAGTAGGCGACCGAACTTATCCTCGCCCCGGCTGATCCAGAACACCAGTTCCGGTCGATCGAACGAGGCCCTGAGAAGTTGCGGTCGGGAAAGCCCGAGTTTCTGGATGATATCCTCTGCCACCTGGGTGGTCGCCGTCGCAGTCAAAGCAAGGACCGGGACTTCCGGGACCTGTTCGCGGATCTCCGCGATGCGGAGGTAGGATGGCCTGAAGTCATAGCCCCATTGAGATATGCAATGCGCTTCATCCACAGCGATAAGTCCGAGCGGCATGCGTGGAAGTCGTGCCTTGAAAAGATCCGTTGCAAGACGTTCCGGTGATAGGTATAGAAAGGACAAGCGACCCAGTGCGGCACTCTCCATCGCGTTGTCCATTTCGGCATGTGACATGCCGGAGATCACCGCCCGCGCGGCGATGCCCTGGGAGCGCAATCGCTGCACCTGGTCCTTCATCAAGGCGATCAAGGGGGAGACCACCAGGCATAGCTGACCCGTGGCCAGCGATGGTACCTGGTAGCACAGGCTCTTACCGCCCCCTGTGGGCATCAATGCAAGCGTATCCCGACCCTCGAGCACGGAACGTATCACCTCCTCCTGCATGGGTCGGAAGGATGAAAATCCCCAATGCTCGCGCAGCACCTCATGGATGCCCCTGCTCACCGCTCCCTTGACCGCTTGCATTATTTTAACACGTCGAGACCACTGCACCCAGTACCTTACACCCCAAGGCCGAAATTGGATCGGCTAGTTTTGAGGCTCACTTTTAAATGATAGGCCCATGATCACTACCGGGCAAAAGATAGCGATACGCCGCACGGAACGCTCCCGATTGGAGGGGACTGATCTGGTGAACATCAAGTTCGGCAGGGTGTTCAGCGATCATATGTTCATGATGGATTTCGAGAACGGCGAGTGGCGTGAGCCCCGCATCGTTCCATACGGCGACCTTTCCATGAGTCCGGCTTCGGCTGTCCTGCATTATGGACAATCGATCTTCGAAGGTTTGAAGGCGTATCGAAGTGCGGACGGAAAGGTGAACATATTCCGGCCCCAGGCGAACATTGCCCGGATGAACAGGAGCGCACATCGCATGTGCATGCCTGCCATTCCGGAGGACCTCTTTCTGGATGCCTTGGTTGAACTCGTTCACCAGGACTCCGGTTGGATACCGGGTGGGGATGAAGGCGCTCTGTATATACGGCCGTTCCTCATGGCCGGGGACGCTTATATCGGTATCCGCCCAAGTGATACGTACCGCTTCATGATCTTCACATGCCCGGTCCGTGGATACTATTCCGAACCGGTGAAGGTGAAGATCGAGCAGGAGTACAGCCGTGCGTTCCCGGGTGGAACGGGAGCCACGAAATGCGCTGGTAATTATGCCGCCGCTCTTTATCCTGCGAAACTTGCACAGGATCA
>JAHEFL010000365.1 GCA_024640205.1 Flavobacteriales bacterium
CGATGGCTGCTCGGGCTGCAAGAAGCTCAACGCTTTCACCGTGGAGGCCGACCCGGGCACTTACTCGGACGTGAGCGTCGAGGTACTTTTTGGACCGTTCACCTATGCGAACATCGACCTTGGGCCGAACTTGTCCGGCACCTCGATGACCGGATTCCGCATCAACAACACCAACGGGATGGGGAACGGGAACGCGGCTGGTTTCACCATCACCTACACCCTGACCGGTGGTTTCCAGGACCAGCAGACCATCGGCAAGGCGGGTTCCAACACGTTAACGAGCAATTTCTCGGCCGCGGATTTCCAGAGCGTGCTGGATTGCCAGACGGGGGTCATCTTCCCCTACTTCAACCCCTATGCGAACAAGTCCTACGACATCATCGGGGTGGAACTCACCTCGCTCTATTACATCTACCAGAACACCGGTACGTACATCTCGGATGACATCTTCCAGATCCTGGGCAGCAGCGTACGCGTGACGATCACCACGCAGCCCGGACAGCATGCGAACGCGGTGGCCCTGCTCACCACCCCGGCTTACGGCCTGGTGCAGGAATTGAACGATCCGCTGAACAACCTGATCGAAGGGACCTTCCCCATCGACAACCTGCTCTCCCTGAACCTGCTGCCTACCGAACTGGTCTCCGTGCGACCCATTTATGCCGCACTAAGCAATGCGGGCCTCATCACCAGTCAGGGCGATACCGCGCTTCGTTCCTACCGTGCGCGGGAGGTCTTCGGCGTGAACGGTCAAGGCATCAAGGTGGGTGTGCTTTCGGATAGCTACAACACGATCCTGGGTAACCCGGCCGGTGACGATGTGGTACGCGGCGACCTTCCCGGCGTGGACAACCTTGACCATCCGAACCCGGTGCAGGTGCTGCAGGATTATCCCTTCGGCTCGCGCAGCGACGAAGGGCGTGCCATGTTGCAGATCGTGCACGACGTGGCGCCGGGTGCGGACCTCGCCTTCCGGACCGGTTTCCTGGGTGCGGTGGATATGGCAAATGGCATCCGGGCGCTGGAACAAGCTGGTTGCGATGTGATCGTGGATGACATCTCGTACATCTCGGAACCCTGCTTCCGCGATGGCGTGGTCGCCCAAGCCGTGGATGAGGTGAAAGCACTGGGTGTTTCGTATTTCTCCGCCGCGGGCAACTTCGGCACCAAATCCTGGGAGGGCATCTTCTCCCCCACACCCGCACCGGCGGGTGTGATCGGTGAAGCGCACAACTTCGCCGATGCATATGGCGGATCCGACATCCTCCAGAACATCACCCTGTACGAAGGGGAATACACGGTGGTGTTCCAGTGGGACGATGGCACGCCTGGCAACGTGACCAATTCCGATTTTGATATCTACCTGGCCACCAGCAGCGGGAACACCCTCTTCGGTTTCAACCGGGTGAACACCGGCGGGGCACCGCTGGAAGTGCTGCCCTTCGTGGTCGCGGCGGACTCCGTTCAATCGAACATCGTCATCATACGTGAGAGTGGCTCCGGGTCGGCCCTGCTGAAGTACATTGTTTACAGGGGCACCCTGAAGATCAATGAATACGGTGCGATGACCTCTTCCACGCTGAGCGGCCAGGCCAACGCGGCAGGGGCGATCGCAGTGGGTGCGGTGCTTTATGAGAACACGCCGGAATACACCGGTGTGCAACCCACCGTGGCTTCCTTCTCGTCCCGCGGTGGTACACCGGTGAACGGTGTCCTGCGGGCCAAGCCGGAGATCTGTGCACCCAATGGAGTGAACACCTCCGTGGATCTGGGCGGCTTTGACTACGATGGCGATGCCTTCCCGAACTTCTTCGGCACCTCGGCCGCGGCACCCCATGCGGCCGGCGTGGCAGCGCTCCTGATGGAAGCGCGCACCAAGTATTACGACGATACCCTCACGCCGGACGGTGTAAAGGGGATCCTGCAGAACACGGCGATCGACATGCACGATCCGGGCTACGACGTGCTGTCGGGCGCGGGATACATCCTGGCAGATTCGGCACTGAAGGACATGGCCAACCCCACTCCTTACATCAGTAGCATCGCCTACGATACCACTTTGACACCCGGTGTGGACACCCTCCTGCTGACGGTCTATGGTGAATACCTTGACCCCGGGGCCACGGTGTGGCTGGACGGTGTGCCCTTGACGAATGGGGTGGTGATCCAAGGAGACTCGGCCATCATCACGGTGGTGAACCCGTTCACCGGTCTCTATCCGGAGATCCAGGTGTTCAATCCGCCCATGGCCGGCACCAACGGCACGGATGGCGGACTTTCCAACCCACTGTATTTCACGGAAAAGGAGACCATCCTGGTGACGGTGAACGACGAGTCCAAGAAATATGGCGAGATCCTGCCGACGTTCTCCGCCCAATACACGCTGGAAAGCGTGAGCGGCAGCACACCGCTGGACGCGGCCGGCCTGGAGCAAAATGAACTGGACCGCATTTACAACATTGATATCACCACCGTGGCCACGGCGCTGAGCAACGTGGGGCTCTGGGGCATCAGTGCGGATCCCTCCGATCCCTTGAGCCCGAACAGCAGCGTGCCCGCTACGGATCCGTTGGACCTATCGATCCTGCAGCAGTACAACATCCTGTTCGATGGCGGCTTGCTCACCATCGACCCGATGGACCTGAACATCACCCCACGCGATACGACATACATCTACGGCGACTCGATCGTGGGACTACCCCTCGACTACTTCTTCGGTGGTGACCCCGCGAGCGGCATCATCCTCGATCCGGGCGACAGCCTAGCGATCGCCAATGCGGTGAAGTCGACGCACGGCACCGCGCTGGTGAATGCCACTGGCCTGGTGCGGGGCACGGCACTGGTGAACAGTGACGGAGAACAGCTCCTGACGGAGGAGTTGCTCAGCAATTTCAGTTTCATGATCTCGCAGGCCGTGAGGTCAACACGAGGAACCGCCTTGGTGAACGGCGAGTTGATCGACCCGGAGGAACTCTACCTGGCCACGGCGATCACGAACGCGGTGGCCCGCTCGGTGCGAGGGACCGCCCTGGTCAACGCATACCACCTGGTACGCGGTACGGCGCTGGTGAATAC
>JAHEFL010000028.1:0-2424 GCA_024640205.1 Flavobacteriales bacterium
TCCTGAAGAAACGCTCCCTGTTCCTTTCCCTGCTACTCCTAGTGATGTCCTTCAGCGCATTCGCGCAATCCTTTGAAGGGATCGTGGAGTTCACCAAGACCACCGGTCCGGTGGCTACCAGCTACAAGTACTTCGTGAAGGGCGAACGGATCCGTATCGAGGAGATCAGTGCCCGGGGAGAAGTGCAGGGTATCATGCTCGTGGACACACGGGATAAGACCGTGACCGCGCTCAGCCCGGAGCGGAAACTGTACATGGACGTGCCGAACATGCGCCTTCCTAAGGAAGTGGAAGCGCAGGTGCAGAAGACCTCCGAAATGCGTGAGATCGCCGGTTATAAGTGCGAAAAATGGACCGTGAAGAGTCCCAAAGAGGATCGCCAACTGACCTATTGGGTGGCCGCGGATGAGTTCAATTTCTTCATCCCATTGCTTGAAACGCTGAACCGGAAGGATGAGCAGGCGGTCTTCTTCCTGAAGATCAAAGATGCTGCAGGGGTGTTCCCCATGATGGGTCTGGAGCAGAAAATGGATGGCGCGGAAGTGAGCCGCCTGGAAGTAAGCAAGGTGACGAAGGCACCACAGAAAGCCGCCCTGTTCGAGATCCCTGCTGGCTACAACAAGTTCGAGCGGAACTAAGCGCCGCGCACATCGGGACCGCTTGGGTCCCCGCCAACGCTCAACGAAGCACCCGTAGTGGTCACGTTGAGCGTTGTTCGTTCACCGAGTATCAGCGTACGGTTATCACCGATGTGGCCGGCCGGGAACCCGTAGCAGACGGGGTACGAGAATGGCGCAACCGCCTGTTCCAGGATAGCCAGAGCAGATCGACCGAATGGATCCGCCCGGTTCTTGTCGTGCATGTCGGTCATGCCGCCCACAACAAGACCGGCCAAGCCATGGAACCATTGCCCGAGGATCAGGTTCCGCGTCATTCGATCGACGTGGTAGAGCAGCTCATCCAGGTCTTCGAGGAACAGGATCTTGCCGGATGGGTCCAGGTCGTTGGGCGTTCCGCGTTGGGAGTAGAGCACGGATAGGTTGCCCCCAACGAGAACGCCCTGACAGGAGCCCGCTCGGTTGGCGGGCAGACCCTGTTGATGGCGATCCTCCTCGGATACTTCCAAGGAAATATTCATCCGACATTCGAAAAGGGCCTCCTTGATGGAATTGCGGCAGGCTTTCGTCTTTGATCCGATGGCGAAGGGCATCTGCGCATGGAGCGAGGCGACCCCGAGAGCATGCAGGGCATTGTGCAGAACGGTCACGTCGCTGAATCCAACAAGCCATTTGGGAGACTTCAACAGGGGGCTCAGATCCACCTTGTCCAGCAGGTGAACGGTTCCGTAGCCGCCGCGTGCGCACCAGATGGCCTTCACCTCCGGATCATTGATCGCGGCCTGGAGGTCGGTCGCGCGTTCCTCCTCCGTACCGGCCTGCTGGAAATGCTTGCGCCCCACTCCCGCACCGAGCCGCACCTTCAGCCCCCAGGCAGATGCGAGCGCCACACCCTCGTTCAATTCCTCGGCCGTAATGGAACGGGCCGTGGGAACGATCGCAAGGGTGTCGCCAGGGGCGAGCACCGGAGGGATCACGATCCTGCTCATGGACCGCGAAGATCTTGCATCCGGATACATGACCGCGGCCCGCCTTGGCACAATGGCCAACGCTCAACTGTCGATAGACGGTACTTTCGCGACCTGATCGATCGTGCCCAGCGTGAAGGAACCGCAACGACATACCGTGACCGCAGCGCTGCCTTACGCGAACGGCCCGTTGCACATCGGCCATATCGCCGGGGCATATCTGCCAGCGGATATCTATGTCAGGAACCTGCGACAGCGCGGGAAGGACGTGCTCTTCATCTGCGGAAGTGACGAGCATGGTGCGGCGATCACCATCCGGGCCCTGAAGGAAGGCACCACGCCGAAAGCCATTGTGGATCGGTACCACGCCATGATGAGCAAGGCTTTCACGGACTTCGGGATCCACTTCGACGTGTATGATCGCACGAGCAGCGAACTGCACAAGGAAACGTCCCAGGAATTCTTCCTTGAGCTTCATGGAAAGGGTGCCTTCACGGAGAAGGAGGAGCAACAGTATTATGATGCGGAGGCGAAGCAATTCCTGGCGGACCGCTACATCATGGGCACATGCCCGACCTGCGGTAATACGGATGCCTACGGTGACCAGTGCGAGAAATGCGGGAGCGCACTTAGCCCGAAGGACCTCATCGATCCTCGCAGCGCCTTGAGCGGTGCCAAGCCCGTTCTGAAACCCACCACGCATTGGTACCTCCCCATGGAGCGGAGCCAGGAGTGGATGGAGACCTGGATCAACAAGGGAACGCTGGACGGTGCAGCGCACCATGATGTAAAGGAGTGGAAACCCCAGGTCATCGGGCAATGCAACAGTTGGTTGAAGG
>JAHEFL010000028.1:2434-10713 GCA_024640205.1 Flavobacteriales bacterium
GTCTGCGACCACGGGCCATGACGCGCGACCTGGATTGGGGCGTGCCAGTTCCGTTGCCGAATGCGGAAGGGAAAGTGCTGTATGTATGGCTGGATGCGCCCATCGGCTACATCAGTGCCACCAAGCAGTGGGCTAAGGCTCAGCGGAGAGGTCCTGGGTCAAGCCAGGGAGATTGGGAGAAATGGTGGAAGGATGAAGGCACGCGGCTGGTCCATTTCATCGGCAAGGACAACATCGTTTTCCATTGCATCATCTTCCCGATCCTGCTGAAGATGCATAGAGGCTTCGTGCTTCCGCAGAATGTGCCGGCCAATGAGTTCCTGAACCTGGAAGGTCGGAAGATCAGCACCAGCCGGAACTGGGCGGTGTGGCTGCATGAGTACATCGAACGCTGGCCGGACCGACAGGATGAATTGCGGTATGCGTTGGCGACGATCCTGCCCGAGTTCCGCGATAGCGAGTTCACGTGGAAGGACCTCCAGGACAAGAACAATAACGAACTCGTCGCCATCCTAGGCAATTTTGTGCAGCGTGTCTTCGTGCTCTGCCACAAGTATTACGACGGGAAGGCACCACGGGCCGGTGAACGCATCGAGCAGGACCTGGCACTTTGGAGCTCGGTGCACGGTAATGCGGAGGAGATCGCCAGGCACATCGACCAATTCCGTTTTCGGGATGCGCTGGCCAGTGCCATGAACGTGGCCCGTGCGGGCAACAAATACCTCTCCGACAATGAACCTTGGAAATTGGAGAAGGTGGATCCGGATCGTACCCGGACGATCCTCGCGAACAGCTTGAACGTTGTTGCGGTTCTGAGCATCGTGCTCGAACCCTTCCTGCCCTTCACCACGGACAAATTGAAGCGGATGCTGGGCATCGGAACCCTGCCTTGGTCCGAGGCGTTCCGTACAGATCTGATCGGGGAGGGGCAGGAGCTCGGGAAACCCGAGCATTTGTTCAAGCCGATCCCGGACGAAGCCGTGGAGGCCGAGGTGGAGCGCCTGCACGCTATGGATCCACAGCCATCTAACGGAACAGGAACCAAGATCATGGAACCCACATCGCAAGCAACGTTGAAGCCCAACATCGCCTTCGACGATTTCTCGAAATTGGACCTGCGGACGGGAACGATCCTGACCGCCGAGAAGGTGGAGAAAGCCGACAAGCTGTTGAAGCTCACCATCGACATCGGCGAGCCGACCCCACGTGCGGTGGTCAGCGGTATCGCAGCGCACTACGCACCGGAGGATCTGCCCGGCCGACAGGTGGTGCTGGTGGCGAACCTCGAACCGCGAAAGATGCGCGGTGTGGAAAGCCAGGGCATGGTGCTCATGGCCGAGGATGCCAACGGGAAGTTGGTGTTCGTTCAACCCGGTGAGCCCATGGCGCCGGGTGCCGAGGTGCGGTGACCTGATCGCTTACGGGATCCACTTGATCGAGGAGAAATCCGGCTTGCGCTTTTCCAGGAACGCATTGCGACCTTCCTTGGCTTCCTCCGTCATGTAAGCCAATCGTGTAGCCTCGCCGGCGAACACCTGTTGGCCCACCATCCCATCATCGGTCATGTTAAAGGCGAACTTGAGCATCTTGATGGAGGTTGGTGATTTCGCCAGGATCTCCTGCGCCCACTCCCATGCGGTGATCTCCAGCTTCTCATGTGGAATGGAGGCGTTCACCATGCCCATTGCAAAGGCCTCATCGGCGCCGTAGTCGCGACCGAGGAAGAAGATCTCGCGGGCCCGTTTCTGTCCCACCATTTTGGCGAGGTAGGCCGATCCATAGCCGCCATCAAAACTGGTGACGTCCGCATCGGTCTGCTTGAATACCGCATGTTCCTTACTCGCGAGCGTGAGGTCACACACCACATGCAAACTGTGCCCGCCGCCGACGGCCCATCCGGGCACCACGGCGATCACCACCTTCGGCATAAAGCGGATGAGACGCTGGACCTCCAGGATGTTCAAGCGCGGCATGCCTTGGTCGTCCACGTAGCCTTGATGTCCACGTGCGCGCTGATCACCGCCGCTGCAAAAGCTCCAAACACCATCCTTCGGGCTGGGACCTTCCGCGCTGAAGAGCACCACGCCTATGCTGGTGTCCTCACGCGCGTCCAGAAAGGCCTCGAACAGTTCGGCCACCGTGCGTGGTCGAAAGGCGTTGCGCACCTCCGGCCGGTTGAAGGCGATCCGTGCCACGCCCCCGCATTTGCGGTAGGTGATATCCTCGTATTCCTTCACGGTGACCCATTGCGGGGCAGCAACGGCGGACTTCATGCGGGCTTTGGTCATGGCAGGATGCGGAATGGGATGCTCGGCAAATATCGGGATGCGGCTTTCCACATGGATGTGTGGCGAACGTTCGCGCTCTGTCCTAGTCCGCAGCGCCTGTCGTCGCTTCGAGTTGAATAAATAAACCACGGATAACACGGATGTACACGGATAGGACCGCGTGGTACTTGTCCATTTCTCGCTATCCATGTGGTTCTTCTGCACCTGTCGGCGCTATGGGTTGATGAGAGGGAACCGCAGATCCACGCAGATGAACACAGATGATGTACCGCGTCGTAGGTGGTCATGGGGCACTATCCGCGTTGTTACACAGCGCCTGTCGGCGCTTCGAGTTCAAGGAGAAACCACGGATGACGCGGATGTACACGGATAGGACCGCGCCGGAAGCAGCGCGCGGAGGATCCGGCAGCCCATTGATCACCGACAACGGAACCGGGCCATGGATCTACCTTTGCGGCCTTTCCTACGGCCCCATAGTTCAACGGATAGAATAGGAGTTTCCTAAACTCTAGATCCAGGTTCGATTCCTGGTGGGGCTACCAAGTTCCTCCGCTCAACAAAGCGGTGTGTGAAAAAGCGGTGAGCTTGCTCCGAAGCCGATAAACAGCCCGTCTACCTTCGGCGTGGCCGCACGTGCATCCGTGTGTGCCCAGTCGAATGTACCGTTACTTGGCCCTATTCCTGTTCGCCGCGTATATCGCTGGAGCGCCGCTTCGCGCACAACCGCCCAACAGCGATTGCTCCACCGCGGTTGGGCTCTGTGCGGAACAGCCGCAAGCCGGGAACAACACCGGTGCGGTGGGTTGGCCGGGCTTCTGCCCCACTACGGAGAACCTCGTGTGGTACACCTTCCAAACGAACAGCTTGGGTGGACCGGCCACGGTGCTGGTGGATGCGATCGACTGTCCCATCGTCCCAGGAATGGATGATGAGATGAGTGCGGTGGTGCTGAGCGGCGATGGCAGTTGCCTCGCGGCATCCTTCACTGCGGCCAGCGCCTGTGCGGTCGGTACGGATGACATTACGTTGGTGACGCAAGCACTGCTGCCGAACACCACCTACTGGCTGGTGATCGCGGGTGTGATGAACGGTGGTGCGACCATCGCCGCGCAATGCGGGTTCGAGGTCTCGGTTTCCGGCGCCGGGGTGGATGTGATCGGTGTGGACATGTCCGCTGGCCCTGATGTAACCATCGGTGAAGGGGAGACCACCCAATTGGATGCCTTCGGCGGGCCGCCTTATGATTGGTCGCCACTGTCCGGATTGAGCGCCAACGGGATCGCCGATCCCGTCGCGAGCCCGGCCAGCAGTACGGTCTATACGCTGACCACGGTGATCGATGGATGCACTTACACGGACGAGGTGGAGGTGAGCGTGATCCGGCGCATCGATCCGCCGAACACCTTCACGCCGAACGGCGATGGGTTCAACGATGAATGGCTGATACCGGGCATCGCCGATTACCCCGGTGCCGAGGTGCAGATCCACGACCGGTGGGGGCAGATCATCTACAAAGGGACCGGCTATCGGGAACCGTGGGATGGGACGCGCAACGGTCGCGACCTCGCGGTGGGGACCTACTATTATTACATCAAGCTCAATCAGCTCGAGGGGGAGACCCCGCCTTACACGGGCTTCATCTCCATTGTACGATGAAGCAGCTGCTGACCTTTGCCCTGATCG
Organism: Flavobacteriales bacterium; assembly: GCA_024640205.1. Taxonomy (GTDB): domain Bacteria; phylum Bacteroidota; class Bacteroidia; order Flavobacteriales_F; family PHOS-HE28; genus PHOS-HE28. Next base: position 6,406 of record JAHEFL010000028.1, read on the forward strand.
TCCTCACCTGGTGCGATGTGCAAGGACAATTGCTCACGCAGTACACCCAGTATGTGTTCAACCAGTTCAGCGTGAATCCGGCCGTGGCCGGGAGTAACGAATGCCTGGATATGCGCCTCGGCGTCCGTCAGCAATGGACAGGTTTCGAAGGGGCGCCGAACACCGGATGGATCAGTTTGCACGGAGCATTGGGCTCCAAGAAGCGGAACTTCAATGGCAACAAGCACGGGGTCGGCGTGTTCCTGGAGGCCGATAATGCGGGCAATTGGGGGTACACGCGCTTCCTCCTGGCATACGCGTACAACATCCGAACGTCCAAGAACAGTCACCTGGCCTTCGGGCTTTTCGCAGGCGGCCAACAGATGAAATTGGATGTCGGGGCGATCACCCTGTCCAACTACGATGACCCGGTAGTGAACAGCGCGGCCAGCACCACGCTCGTACCGGAGATCACGCCCGGTTTCTGGTACTACAACAAGCACACTTGGATGGGGCTCTCCATCCACCAACTCCTGACCAACGGCTTCGGGGATGTGGGTATCGAAAGCCGATTGTCCCGGCATGTGATGCTGAGCGGAGGACGACGGTACAGCATGGGGGACAAGACCTCCTTCGTGCCGAGCGCGATGTTGAAGTGGGCGGCGGCCTCGGCATGGGCGCTGGACATCAATGCCATGGTGGAGTGGGAACGGATCGTGGCGCTCGGTGCCGGATACCGGAACGGCGATGCGCTGACGCTGATGCTCCGGGTCGGCTTTCTGGAATACTTCCAACTCGGATACAGCTATGATGTCACCACTTCCAAATTGCGGGTGGCCGGCTCCAATACGCATGAGTTGATCCTCGCGATCACCCCATGCAGCAGGACCGACATGCGCGATAGGATGATCAGTTGCCCGGCATTCGAATAGGATCAAGGATCGAACCATGCATAGAACAGCACTCCTCAAGACATCGGCGATCATGCTCGTGCTCGGCATGGTCACCGCGGTGTCCGCCCAAGGCGATGCGCAGCGGACCAAGTTCTGGAAAGGAGGTAGCGGGGATTGGTCCGATGCGGCACATTGGAGCTTGAGCCCCGATGGGGAAGGAGGTGCGGGAGTACCGCGATCGAACGAGAACGTGGTGATCGCTCCGGACAGGAAGGCCACGATCCGGCTGAGCGGTGCGGCGTGGTGCAATGACCTTTTGCTTGATGGTACGGCCGCAGGGATCACGATCGATGGTCCGGCGAACTCGGAATTGAACATTGCAGGCGGATGGCGGATGGTGGAGGATGTGCGATGGCCACATGCCGGTACGATCAACTTGCAGATACGGAGGGCCGGTACGGAGATCGATCCGCGCGGAGTGGAACTGGGCGCTGATGTGGTGCTGGAAGGAAGTGGCAGCTGGTCGGTACTCAGCGACCTGGTGCTCCGATCGGACCGGGCGATCACCTTGAAGCAAGGCACACTGATCGGGAATGGCTGCCTGCTGAAGGCAGGCGAACTGCGGGCGGAGGGCCGCTCTTCGAAGCGCTTCATTGGCGGTGGTTCCATGCTGATGCTTGATCGGTCCCCTGCTCCGGTGGTTCTAACGGACGTGGTGGAGCCTGGTACGACGACCTTGGTCGTGGACGGCAACGTGGTGCCATGGGACGGCCCGGTGATCGAGGTGGGTTCCGGCGCGCGGGATGTCAACGTATGCGGAACAGGTCCGGGCCAGACGCCGTTCGTGCTGACCTCCTCCGTAACGACCAATTACAATGGTTTCGGGGTCCGGTGCAGGAACGAATGCAACGCGACCGTCACGGTCTCGGTGAATCAAGGCGTTGGCCCCTTCACCTACCAATGGCTGAACGGAGGACCTCCGACCCAGACCTGGGTCACCGCGTGCGGAGGACCTCAGATCGTGCTCGTTACCGATCAGGGGCAGAATGTTACGTGTTTTGTGAGCGTAACCGTTACTGAACCGGCACCACTAGGCGTTATTTTCTTTGGTAACGGTACTCCACCCACATGTCCGGATGTGTGCAACGGTTCGAGAACGGCCCTTGGGGTAGGCGGTGTTTCACCGATCACTTACAACTGGAACAATGGCGCGGGCACAGGTTCTTCGTTCTTCCAGCTCTGCGCTGGATTGAACACTTTGTCCGTTACCGATGCCAATAATTGCCAGTTCGATACCACCTTCTTCTTCAACCTGCAGCCGCTCCAACCCAGCTTGGTGTTCACTCCCGCCAGCTGTTTTGCGACCTGCGATGGTACCGCCGAGGTCACCCCGGCCGGCGGAACGCCTCCATATACCATCCTCTGGGCCCCGCCTCCACCTGTGGGGCAAGGGACCAATAATGTGAGTGGATTGTGTGCCGGGAACTGGAGCGTCACGATGACCGACGCGAACGGTTGTGATACGACCGTGGCCTTTGTGATCACCCAACCTCCCGCCATCATTCCGAATGTGATCAGTAATGACGCGAGTTGTTTCGGTGTATGCGATGGAACCGCGACCGTATCGGCGTCCGGTGCGCCCGGGCCGTTCATTTACACATGGGCTCCTGCACCGGGTACAGGCCAGGGTACGGGGAACGTTACCGGTCTCTGTGCGGGAAGCTATCAGGTCACGATCCTGGATCAATCCACCGGCTGCGATTCATTGATCACCGTTCAGATCGATTCTCCTCCTGCGTTCGACTTGCAGGAAGCCGTGACCGACGCCAGTTGTGCCACGTCGTGTGATGGCACCATCGCGCTCTCGCCATCCGGTGGCCAACCTCCATATTCTTATGTGTGGGCCCCAGCACCTCCGGTCGGGCAGGGAACCCCGAGTGTCAGCGGACTTTGTGCCGGGGATTGGTCGGTCACCGTATCGGATGTCGGTGGATGCGACACCACGATGACCTTTACGATCGATGCTCCCCCACCGTTGGACCCGGGGGGTACATCAACGGATGTGACCTGCGCCGGTGCGTGCGACGGAACGGCAAGTGTTAATGTGAGCGGTGGAACGCCGAACTACTCCTATGTCTGGGCGCCCGCCCCACCGGTCGGTCAGGGAACACCGAATGCGATCGGTCTCTGTGCCGGCCCATGGAGCGTGACGATCACGGACTTCAATGGCTGCGACACGACGGTGAACTTCACGATCATCGAGCCTCCACCATTGGATGCTACACCCAGCCAGACCGATGTGAGTTGCGGTGGTGTGTGTGACGGAACGGCATCGGTGGCGGTGAGCGGTGGCACCCCAGCCTACAGTTATGTATGGACACCAGCACCGCCGGTGGGCCAGGGTACTCCGGATGCGTCGGGTTTGTGCGCTGGTGCATACAGTGTTCTGATCACCGACGCGAACGGCTGTGAACTGACGGTGAATTTCACGCTGAACGACCCGGCGCCGATCACCGCCTCGCTCCAACTGGTGGATGCGAGTTGTCCGGGTATCTGTGACGGCAGCGCGGGCGTGATCGCTGGCGGAGGAACGGCACCGTACCTCTTTCTCTGGCAACCCGCTCCCGGATCAGGGCAGGGAACGCCGAACGCGACGGGCCTCTGCCCACAAGCATATACGCTGACAGTAACAGATGCCTTGGGTTGTGACACGACCATCGCTTTCACCATCGGAGAGCCGCCACCGATCGATCCGGTCGCGACGGTGACGGATGCGTCCTGTGCAGGGGGGTGCGATGGTTCGATCGCATTGGCGCCGACTGGCGGAACTGGCGTCTATACCTATTTGTGGGCGCCAGCACCACCGGTGGGTCAGGGTACGGCCACGGCCTCCGGTCTTTGTGCGGGAATGTGGTCGGTGACGATCACTTCGGGGGTCTGTGATACCACCATTACGCTGGAGGTGATGGAGCCGCCGCCATTGAACGTGACCTCCAGCAGCACCGATGTGCAGTGCGCTGGGGATTGTGATGGGACAGCTTCGGTGGTCGTCGGAGGCGGGGTCCTGCCGTTGACCTACCTCTGGGCCCCGGCACCACCGGTTGGTCAGGGAACTCCTGATGCCACAGGCCTTTGTGCCGGCTCCTGGAGCGTGACGATCACGGACTTCAATGGCTGCGATACGACGGTGAACTTCACCATCATAGAGCCACCTCCGTTGGATGCGATCCCGTCGCAGACCGATGTGAGCTGCGGTGGTGTGTGTGATGGAACAGCATCGGTGTCGGTGAGTGGAGGCACCCCGGTGTACAGTTATCTATGGACGCCAGCACCTCCTGTGGGCCAGGGTACTCCGGATGCGTCGGGCTTGTGTGCTGGTGCATACAGCGTTCTGATCACCGACGCGAACGGCTGCGAACTGACGGTGAATTTCACC
>JAHEFL010000366.1:0-2001 GCA_024640205.1 Flavobacteriales bacterium
CCACGGTGTGCCCACCCCCATCAGGTAGCGCGGTTTGTCCTTTGGCAGGATGTCGCAACAGAGTTCTGCCATGGCATACATCTCCTCCTCCGGCTCGCCCACACTGAGGCCTCCGATGGCGTTGCCAGGCATGTCCTTCGTGGCGATGTACTCGGCAGAACGCTTCCGCAATTCGGGGAAGGTGCTGCCCTGAACAATGGGGAAGAGTGCTTGCGAATGACCGTATTTCGGTCCGGTGCCGTTGAAGCGATCGATGCAGCGGTCCAGCCAGCGATGGGTGAGGTGCATGCTCTTCTCAGCGTAGGACAACTCGCATGGCCAGGGCGTACACTCATCGAAGGCCATGATGATGTCCGCGCCGATCGTGCGTTGGATGTCCATCACCGTCTCCGGGGTGAAAAGGTGCTTGCTGCCATCGATGTGGCTGCTGAAGCGCACACCTTCCTCGGTGATCTTGCGGATGTCGCTAAGCGAATGCACCTGGAAGCCTCCGCTATCCGTGAGGATGGGGCGGTCCCATCCATTGAATCGGTGCAGCCCACCTGCATGCTCGATCACCTCCATGCCCGGCCGCAGGTAGAGGTGATAGGTATTGCTCAGCATGATGGGCGCATCAAGGTCCACGCGCAGCTCGCGTGGATGCACGGCCTTTACCGCACCCAGTGTACCCACTGGCATGAACACCGGTGTAGGGATGTTGCCGTGGTCGGTGCTGAGTTCCCCGGCGCGGGCGTGTGAGGCCGGGTCGGTGGCCGAAAGCGTGAATTCCATGCGGGCGGCAAAGGTAGATGGGGCGATGGCGCAAGCATCCCCATTACCCCTGTTCATAACTGCCCTGAAGGGGTTCCGAACGACGGCGGTCGTCCCGGTAGCTTCGCCAACGGCCGCCGCCCCAGCGGTCCGTTCAAATTATGCCCGCTTGGACCATTGAGACGATCATCATGGCGGGAGCACTTCTGGTGCTCCTGTTCTTCCATGCCGTCATGTTCGTGCGCCTGGCGTTCCGGAAGCTGGAAGTGGAACCGGACCGCGACCTGCCGATGAGCGTGGTGATCTGTGCCCGCAACGAGGCTCGCACCTTGGAGGAACTGATCCCCCTGCTGATGGACCAGGACCACAAGGAGTTCGAAGTGGTGGTGGTGAACGACCGCAGCGAGGATGATACCTGGGAGATCCTGGAGTGGATGAAGCCGCAGTATCCACGCCTTCGTCCGGTGAACATCCAGGCGGATGAGAAATTCAACTACGGGAAGAAGATCGCCCTGGGCGTCGGTGTGCGTGCGGCCAAGCATCCGCACGTGCTGCTCACCGATGCCGATTGCACACCGGCCGGAAGGGATTGGATCAGCACCATGGCTGCCGGCTTCAAAGGGAACAAGGAGATCGTGATCGGCCACAGTCCGTACGCGGTGCAGCCCGGACTGGCGAACGTGCTGGAGCGCTATGATGGCTACGCCAAAGCATCCCAATACATGAGCTTCGCCATGGCCGGCTTCCCCTACATGGGTGTAGGCCGGAACCTGGGTTACACCAGCGAGCTTTTCTTCAGCGCCCGCGGACCGCAGCGCAGCAACCACCTGATGAGCGGTGACGATGACCTTTTCATCAATGCCGTGGCCCGCGCCCGCAACACGGCGGTGATCGCGGATCCGCGTTCGTTCATGAGCACCCGGCCTACCCCTGATCTGGCCACCTGGATCCGCCGTAAGCGCAGGCATTTCACGACGGCAGCGCACTACCGCTTCGGACATCAGTTCCTGCTCACCCTGCTGCCGCTGGCACGCCTGGTCTTCTGGGCGGCGCTGGTCATGCTCGCCCTCACAGGCCAGTGGATGGCCTTTGCCATCGGCGCATTCATCAAGGTCGGCATCATGCTCCCTATTACCATGGCCGGGTTGCGCAAGCTGCAAGCCGATGCGATCACCTGGCTCTCATTACCCTTGGAATGGTTGTTCCTACTTTTGGACCCGTTGCTCTACGCGAGCACGATCCTCGTCAAGC
>JAHEFL010000366.1:2011-3074 GCA_024640205.1 Flavobacteriales bacterium
AGTGAACGAGAACCTCAGTGAAAAAGCGCGCTATGACTATGTGCTCGTACGCCGCGCCGTGGACAAAGGCGACCAGAAGGCGTATGCCGAGCTGATGTCGCGCTACCGCGATTCGATCTACTTCATGCTATTGAAGATGATCAACAACAAGGACGATGCGGAGGACCTTACCATCGAGGCCTTCGGCAAAGCCTTCCATCGCCTGAAGCAGTATACGCCGAACTATGCGTTCAGCACCTGGCTGTTCAAGATCGCCTCGAACAACTGCATCGACTGGATCCGGAAGCAGAAGAAGAAGACCTTCTCCATCGACAAGCCCTTCGGTACGGAGGACGGAGAAGAGATGACCATCGAGCTGAAGAGCCATGGCCCCGATCCGGAGGACCTTACGATCCGCGAGCAGAAGAACGCCATCATGCGCGAAGTGGTGGACAAGCTGAAACCGCGCTACAAGACGTTGGTGGAGTTGCGTTACTACAAGGAATACAGCTACGAGGAGATCGCCACGGAGCTTGACCTGCCCTTGGGTACGGTGAAGGCACAGCTTTTCCGGGCGCGTGAGTTCCTGCTGAACTTGATGGAAGGGAGCCGGGATTCGATCTGACGGATCGGATGATCATCCGATCATGGATCTCCTTCTCAAGTATTTCCCGGAGCTGACTGCGGAGCAGAGGGAACGCTTCGCAAAGCTCGGCGCCTTGTACACCGACTGGAACGAACGCGTGAACCTGATCTCGCGCAAGGACATCGAGCATCTGTACGAAAGGCACATCCTGCATTCGCTGGGTATTGCCCGCATGGTCCGGTTCAAGAAGGGAACCAGTGTTGTGGATGTCGGCACCGGCGGTGGTTTCCCGCTGATCCCTTTGGCGATACTCTTTCCGCTTGCCACCTTCCATGGCATCGATGGCACGGGGAAGAAGATCGCAGCCGTGAAGGGCGTGATCGAAGGGCTGGGTCTGACGAATTGCACAGCTGAACAGGTGCGTAGCGAGGACCACAAGCAGAAGTACGATGTGATCGTGAGTCGGGCGGTCACCACATTGCCGGAGTTCATCCGGAT
>JAHEFL010000367.1 GCA_024640205.1 Flavobacteriales bacterium
GTGTACTATGTCGTAGCACACGAAATGGGGCATCAATACTGGGCCCACCAGGTGATCGGAGCGGATATGCAGGGCGCCACCTTGCTCAGCGAAAGCATGGCCCAGTACAGTGCGCTCATGGTGATGGAGAAGGAATACGGCCGTGATCATATGCGGAAATTCCTGAAGCTGGAGGGCGACAAATACCAACGAGCTCGTGGTGGGGAGACCCAACGCGAACAGCCGCTCCTGAAGGTGGAGAACCAAGGCTACATCCACTACAACAAAGGCAGCGTGGTGCTCTACGGAATGCGCGAGTTCTTGGGCGAGAACACGTTGAACTCTGCGTTCCGAGCACTCGTGGATTCGTTCGCCTATGGAGCACCACCCTACCCGACCGCGCTCGACATGTACCGCGAACTGGAGCGCGTGACACCGGACAGTCTCACGTACCTCTTGGAGGATCACTTCAAGTACATCACGCTCTACAACAACCGCATGCTTTCCGCCACTGCGAAGAAGGCTACCGATGGTCTATACGATGTGACCATGACCTTCAACTGCGAAAAGAACCACGCCGACAGCCTTGGTCGCGAAACCACCATACCCATGAACGACTGGATCGACATCGGGCTGTTGGGCGAAGAAAAGAGCGACAAGGAGGAAGGTGCGATCCTGGCCCAGAAGCGCATACGCTTGAAGAGTGGCGAGAACACCGTGGTGCTCCGTTCCAAGGAACTCCCGGTGAAAGCGATCATCGACCCGATGCACCTGTTCTTCGATCGCGTGCCTGATGATAATGGAAAGGCGGTGGAGGAACCCGAGTACGGAGGTGGATCATAGCCCGATCTTATCGAACACCTTATCCACCTGTTTTACCCGCACCCCGAAACGATGTGCCAGGTTGATCCGGAAATTCCCTACGTTCCACCCGAAATCCTCACCATCGCCCATGGCGTACACCACATTCTCGTTATTATAACTCAGAGCTATGCATGTTGCCGGACCATTCCTTCCCAAGGCGAGCCGTCCCTGACCATGCAGCCCGGCAGCCCGGCGGTCGTCCGTTCCCCCCCCGTTCTCAGGTGAATCCAGTTGTTTGCTGTAAAAGGTGGGACCCACCCCCAATGCAAGGGACCCGGTAATGAACCAGTGACCCGAGATCACGAAAGTGTGCGCGTAGCCGCCCATGACCCCCAGATCGAGGAATGACCCACTGCGGAACTGTAATGTCGTGTCAAAGAGGTCGACCAGCGCAGCGGGCACAAGCGAGGAATCCGATCGGATATCATAGAAGGTGAGGTACCCGCCGAGCAGCCAGGAACCGGCACTTCTCAGTTGCCATGCATCCTGATTGAATGCTGCCCGGTAGCTGAAGCGCTCATTGTTGAACACATGCAGTGAACTGAATCCGAAGTTGGACTGGCGTATATCCCCTCGATACGGCAAGTCTGTCTGAACATCCCAACCGAGGCTATCCTTGGACCGACCATCGATATAGTAGCCTTTATAGCTCTGGAAGAACAGGTTGGTCACCCACTTCCGGCCGAACATGTTCCCCTGTGCATCGAAATACTGCGTGGTCCCCTTCGCAGCATCATCCCGGTTCAGGAATTTGAACCCTATGCCGATGTTCAGCGTGAAGGCACGGTAACTGGCGCCGAAACCCAGGTTCACCCGATTGTTGGGTCGATACACGAGTTCGCTACCTGTCGTGTTGTCGGAAAACGTGAAGCTGTTCACCTTGGTACTCGTGTATAGTCGAGCGGTCAGGATGTGGGTGTAGTCCAACACGTACGTGCTGTCGTACCCTGAGTTGGGGTCCTGTGCAAACAGACAGCTCGGGATAACCAAGGAAAGTGGCACCATGCGAAGGAGCGGTATACAGCTATTACGCGATGGTATCATGCTGGGCAAGATAGTTCCGAGGGCCGGCCCCCTATCGATGTCCTGTTCCATCCGGTCAGATCCACGCATTGCCTATTTTATGGTCACTGGATCGATGATATATCCGTCGATCTATGATCAATGCTACTTAACGCCCACAGCTGGTTCAGCCTCAACCACGGTGTGCTCTCGCCCGAGCAGGTGTTGCAGGAGGTGCACGACCTGGGCCTGCAACAGGTGGCGCTCACGGACATCAACTGCACGGCGGGCTGGAGCGACCTGTTCAGGCTGGCGGACAAATACAAGGTGAGGCCGCTGGCGGGCATCGAGTTCAAGCGCGGGGCGCGCACGCTCTACATCGGCATCGCCCGCACAAACACCGGCGCGCACCAGCTGGCGGCCTTGCTTACCGATCACCTGCTCGATGGCGAAGCCCTGCCCGACCGTGCCCCGGAGCTGCCCGATGCCTTCATCATCTACCCTTTCGGCGCAGCCAACATCCCGGAAAAGCCGCGGCCGAACGAATTCATCGGCGTACGACCGGGCGATGTGAACCGTCTGCGTTTCTCGCCGCTGATGAAGCACAAGGACCGGCTGCTGGCCTTGGCCACGGCCACCTTCCGCAGTAGCGACGCGCTGGCCAAGCGCGACCACAACGTGCACCGCCTGAAACGCTCCGTGGCGATGAACGCCCTGCTGAGCACCGTGCCGGCCGAGCATGTGGAGCCGAACTCCTACCGCTTCCTGAGCGAGGAGCAGCTCTGCGCGGCCTACTCCGATATACCCGAACTGGTGTGGAACACACGCCGCCTCATGGACCGCTGCGATGTGCACTTCGCCCACGGCAAAAGCAAGAACCGCCGCACCTGGAGCACCGATCCCGTGTCGGACCTGGACCTGCTGCGCAGTGAGACACAGGCCGGCTTACTGCGTCGCTACCATACCCCTTCACAATCTGTACTCGACCGCGTGGAGCGCGAGCTCACCGTGATCGCGCAGAAGGACTTCGTGAGCTACTTCCTGATCAACTGGGACCTCATCCGCTTCGCCAAGCGCAAGGGCTTCTTCCACGTGGGTCGCGGCAGTGGGGCCAACAGCCTGGTGGCCTATTGCCTTGGCATCACCGATGTGGACCCCATCGAACTGGACCTCTACTTCGAGCGCTTCATCAATCCCAGCCGCAGCAGTCCG
>JAHEFL010000368.1 GCA_024640205.1 Flavobacteriales bacterium
TCTTCAATTCTTGCGCATGGAAGGTGGTGCCACGCTGTATGAGACCGTCATCGAACGGACGGCAGAATGGGGGGGGGGCGATGAATTGATGTTCGTGGTAGGGGCCACTCGGCCAGAGATATTGGCCAAGGTGCGCAAACAGGTGCCTGAGCATTTTCTTCTCGTTCCTGGCGTAGGAGCCCAAGGTGCTGACCTTCGTTCCGTCCTGGATGCTGCGGTGACCGCGGATGGAGGGGTCCTGATCAATAGCAGCCGTGGGATCCTTTACGCCGGGTCCGGTCAGGATGCCATACCGGCTGCACGCAGGGAAGCGGAGGGAATGGTGCGGGTCATGCGGGAGGTATTGCGATAAGAGTGTGAGCTTATTTCATGCTAGGTCACCCGGACGAGGGACAGCCGTGCGTATTTTATCGAGCGATGGATCGACGAAATACCGGACATGATAGCAAGTGCAGCTATTTCCCAAGGTTCAAGTAGTGCGATCGGACCGGGAGGTCTTGACTATCCATCCAGCGTCCCAGCTTCGTGGAATGTCAACGATGCTGAGGTTCCATTCGGCGAGCTTTCACTTCAACGGATCTGGGAAAGGCAGCGATTTGATCGAAGGAACCTGTTGACCACGACCGGTGAACCTATCGATATTCTTTCTCCTGGTCGCATACAGGACCATAGCGGTCCGGACCTGGAAGGGGCCCGGTTACGGATCGGTGGTCAGGTGTGGATGGGCAACATCGAGGTTCACCTAAGAAGCAGCGAGTGGGACCAACATGGTCACCAGGATGATCCCGCCTATGATAACGTGATCCTGCATGTGGTCCTTGAGCACGACAGGGAAGTGATCACCAGCTCAGGCTTCCGCCCTCCGACGATGGAACTGAAGGGACGCATCAAGGTTGCACATATGGATGCTGCGGGTCACGCGAAGAAAAAGTCGGCGCTGATCCCCTGCGCCGGCCACTTGATGAACGGCCACGTGAATGATCAAGGGTCCTGGATAAGAGAACTCGCAGTGGAACGTGTGGAACGGAGATCCCGACAGATCGTGGAGCTGTTCCGGTCCACGGGCCGTGATGCCCATAGCACGATCCACCTTGCGTTGTTCCGTGCCTACGGTATGGGAGTGAACGCCATACCCTTCGAAATGCTCGCGCGGTCGGTCCCGAATGAAGTCCTTTGGAGGTACCAGGATGATGTAATGAGCATGGAAGCCCTGCTCTTTGGACAGGCCGGTCTCCTGCCGAAGGACCCTATCGACCCCTACCCCAGGGAACTCCAAAAGGAGCATGCGCATCTTGCCCGACTCCATGGCCTTCATCCATTGCATCGCCATGTATGGAAGTTTGGTCGCATGCGGCCGGCGAACTTTCCGCACTTGCGTATCGCGCAATTGTCCAGTGCATTGATCCAATGCCAGGGAAGCTATTCGAACCTGTTGCAAGTCAGTGATATGCCGCATGCATGTGAACTGCTGCAAGCGGTCCCGAGCATTTACTGGGACACGCATCATGTCTTTGACGAACGCTGCCGGGTCAGGAAAGCACGCATGGGCCGAGGGTCCGTCGAAAGCATTGTGATCAACGCACTGGTACCGACCTTGCACGGACTGGGTACCATGTTCGGAAATGAGGTCTGGATACGCAGGGCCTTTGAATTGTTGGATCAGGTCCCGGCGGAATCGAACCAAATGATACGTGATTGGTCCGACCTTGGCCTTTTTGCAGGCTCAGCGACCATGAGCCAGGGGTTGATCCAGCTTCGCAAGGAATACTGCTCGAACCACCGATGCTTATCTTGCCGCATAGGCAGGGATCTTCTTGATCCATTGTGATGCAGGTGCGGAACTCATTGACCGCGGACCGCATTTTGCACGAACTTGCGCTACTGGAATGATCGACCGCACAAAGACATATTTCGAACGATATGCTTTTGGTGTGTGCCAATGGTGGGCGGAGAAATTGAACGTTAAGACGGAGCAGGTCCGGCTGTCCTTTATTTATCTCAGTTTCGTTACGGTCGGGATCCATTTAGTGGCCTATTTGATCATGGCCTTCATACTCAAGCATAAGGAGCGGATCAAATATCCCTTCCGCAAGCATAGGACTGTTTGGGACCTATAGCCCTTGTTCCGGGATGAGCCGGGTTCAGCCGGGATAGTTGGAGTCGCACACGGACCGCTATCCGCGTGAAGTCACCATCTTTGGTACCATGCGCTGGTTCCGGATCACGTTGATGAAGATCGTCGTCGGTAAAGGACTGGCGAATGAGTTGCCTCGGCAGAGTACCATCCGGCATCGGTGGGAGAACCTTTTGGCGATATGGCACAACACGTATGAAGAGGACGCTGGACTCGAGAAATTGATAAGGCTGTTCCTGGCCGGTTCCCAATTCTTGTTCCCCGGTCTGTACATCAAGCATCTTTTCTGGCGCAAAGGACCACTCTATCAGGATTTCGCCATCGAAGGGTTTGTCCTGTTCAAGACCTTCTTTCCGCTTTTTATTCTTGGTACAGGGCTGCAGAATGATCCCTTTCTGGTGGCGCTGGTCGTATGGTTCATGGCAGAGACGATCATGTACATACCGACCCTGATCTTCGCGTCGGATGTCTTTCCAACACCCCGGTCATACCGTCGGTCCAAGATCCTGATCTTCCTCAATTATCTGGAGGTCGTCTTCGGCTTCGCAGTGATCCATGCCGCCACAGGGCATCTGAACCTGCCCATGGAACATTGGTTCGATCCGGTCTATTATAGTTTCATGGTCACGAGTACCATCGGATTCGGTGATCTCTATCCGGTAACCGCCATGGGGAAGTTGCTGGTATCGTTACAGTCGCTGTTCTACCTCAGCTATATCGCCTTGTTCATCAGCTTTTTCAGTGCGGGCCACAACAAGGGTTACTTCCATGGCCTGGATCGGAAGTAGCACAGTGGTCGGCCCTGTTCCCGACGACATGAAGGATCTCAGCTTATGAGGATATTGATCACCGGAAGCAATGGCCTGCTGGGGCAGAAATTGTTAAAGGCATTACG
>JAHEFL010000369.1 GCA_024640205.1 Flavobacteriales bacterium
CCTGATCCCCGCCTTTCCCATGGACGGCGGTCGGATCGTGCGCTCCGTTCTGGGCATGCTCATCTCCCGGGAGAATGCCACGCGGATCGCCGCCCTGCTCGGTCGGACGCTGGCCATCGGTTTCGTGATCATCGGTTATCTGATCGGGCACCTTTTCCTCGCGCTGATCGGTGTATTCATCTTTTTCGCCGCTGGGGCTGAATCCCGAATGGTGGCGCAGCGATCCGCGTTGCGTGGCATCACCGTGCGCCAGGTGATGCGCACCCGCTTCTGGAGCATGGATCTGCATGCCTCCCTCGAACAGGCCATCTCCGAACTTCTTGCCGGCGGGGATCACGACCTCCTCGTTATGGATCAGGATCGGGTGGTCGGAGTGCTCACGCGCAAGGATCTGATCCGAGCGTTGGATGAAGGAGGCAAAGGCCGATCCCTGGGTGAATTGGGACCGCGAGCCGTGCCGGTCATCGCCCCGACCGCTCAGGCGAACGAAGGCTATCACCTGCTCATGACCGGTCAGCTAGCGCTCATGCCCGTCATTCAGGATGGTCGTGTGATCGGAGTGATGGAACCCGATAACCTGGCCGAATTCCTGCTCGTGCGAGGTGCAGCGGGTACGAATGCGGCGGACCGGGCTTAGCTTTCCTTGCGACGTGGATTGTGCAAGGTGAACACCCGTGAGATGTTGAAGCCGAAGTGGATCTCACCGTCCGCCCAGTTCCCGGTGGTCTCTGTGATGAATCCGCGCTCGAACATGGCCGTACTGTTCGTTAGATGCAATTGGAACACGTGACCACCGGTCTCTATGTCAAATCCAAGGGATAGGGAATTGCGGAACACGTCACGGAGCTGGTCGGGAGGTACATAGAAGTACTCCGCGTTGAGCGCGACCCGCTTCGTGAGCTTGAGCCTACCCCCACCACTGATATGGATCACGTCATTCGGATCCTCCGTGGACATCACCAGGTTCCGGTGGACCACACCCGGATGCAATTGCAGCGTGAGGCTTTCACTGAACTTACGGCCTATGATCACCTGGAAGGAATAGGCCATTCGATGGCTGAAATAGTCCTCCCGGGCAGGATCATACCAGGGGAGCGCAGTGCTCATCAGGGTCGTGATCGAGGAGGATGCCACAACGGCCAAGGTGAAGGGCGTTGCACAACCCAGGTCGCATTGCTTCAGCAGCTTGTACTTCACGAATCCATCCACTGTCTTTTCGTAGCTGCTCCTTCCGATGCCGACCATCAAGCGGTCCGTAAGACCATAGTCGAGGCCCAGGCGCACGGTGGCCCCATCCAGACCGAAGAATTCGTTGGCCCCTCCATTGATGAACCCGAAGCGGTGACCGATCTTGAAGTCCAGGACGCCATGAGCCGTGTTCTCCAGGCTGTGGCTGTTGATCACCCGGGTCGTCTTGAAACTGGCCGTGGTGTATTCCGGACCGGTCTCCTCCTCGCCAAGCAGATCCAACAGGTCATCCTGTGCAAAGACTGGCGCGGCCATGTTCAATGCAAGAAGGGCAATTAGAATATTCCGCATCAGGAGGGTACCATTGATCGGACCGAGAACCCCGGTCCAGGAAAACGTGCTCACAATTTATCGTAGCTCATGTTCACTTTCACGAGGATATGCTCCGCGATGTTGGGCCGCACGACACCAGGGATCGCAATGCCGTGATCCTCCGGTTTCACTTTGAACTCGCTGGTCGCAACCACAGCTCCACTCTTCTCGACCGTAATGGTGCCCTTTTCAACGACCTTTCTGGTCACACCATGGATCGTGAGGTCGCCTTTGACGGTTACCGCGTATACACCAGGCACCTTGTACTGTGCAGCGCTCATACCCTCCACGGTGCCTTTGAGATCGGCTTTCGGGAAGGTGTTGCTCTCCATGTAATTCTCGTTGAAATGTTCCTGCATCAAGGATTTCTCGAACTCAAAGGCCTTGACCAACACCGCGAACTGGATCGCTCCCGTGGCGGGGTCGATCACGCTGCTCACCTTGTGGTTATGCGCCTCGATGTTCTCCATCGGGGTCTCGGAAAAGAAAGTGATGTGCCCGCTCCGGGTCCCATATCGCTCCTGTGCGCCCGCCATCATTGGGATCAGCGTCGATAACAGTAGCAGGTTCTTCAAGGTTTTCATTTTTCGTTCGGTTTTACTCGTTCATCCATCTATTTCACTGCGGCACATCGCACAAGGACCACATCCATCAGCATGCCCGTGCAAACGCCTTTCACTTTGACCACCGCCCCAGCACGCCAGTCCTGCGGAACATCCGGATCATCAAATTCGCAAACCACTGCAGCGAGAGGGTCATTGGTCTCCAGGACAACATTCGTTTTCCCTCCACTGATGCTTTCCATGGCTCGGATGCTCCCCGTTACTTCCAAAACCTGTTCCGAAACACCGACATACTGCTCGGTGGCGGCACGCTCATCCGCCGTGAAGGCTGCTAAAAGCTCCGTTGCACTGATGGCATATTTAGCCTCCCTATGCACGGTTTCCGCATGCCCCCTGAAGGAGTCCCATGCGATATACGCACCGACGATCAGCACGACTGCGGCGGCCAGGGAAACGATGGTCCTGCTCTTCATGGTCATCAATTATTAGGAGAATCCATTTCCAGCCAGATATTGAGCTTCTCCTGCTCGCAAGCCGGCAGCTTTCCGCTGGGTGGCATATAACTCGGTGACCCGTCGATCACCCGTGCCCTGAGCCGCCCCGCATCGGCCTGTGACTTGACCTTTGCATAGGTGGAGAGGTCCGGGCTTTGAGCTCCTGGCACATGACATCCGGGCACCGCACAGCGTGTCTGCATCAGCGGTTCAATGCTATTCGTCCACGTGACGTTCGACGTATCACAAAAGGAGAATGGATATAGTTCCTCTTCATTGTCATAGTAGCATCCTGACAGGAGCACCAACGCCAGATATCCGAACAGCGATCTCATCCGGCTCAATTGTTGGGTGCTCCATCCTGCACCCAGAGCAGGAATTGCTGAATGTTGCATGCCGGCAGCATGG
>JAHEFL010000370.1 GCA_024640205.1 Flavobacteriales bacterium
TGGGTGCCGCGACCACCATGCGGGCAATGTTCTACGAAGCGGCCAGCTTCGACCAGAGCTTGAACACGTGGGACGTGAGCAGCGTGATGGACATGCGCGACATGTTCGGATATGCTCCGCTCTTTGACCAGGACCTGGACAATTGGGATGTGAGTAGTGTGACAGATATGTCCTGGATGTTCGGCAATGCATTGGCCTTCAATGGGACCATCTCCACCTGGGATATCAGCCAGGTGACCACGATGAGCGACATGTTCTCCGGATCAGGCCTATCGACAGCCAACTACGACGCCACTCTGTTCGGTTGGGCATCGCTGGACGTGGGTGAAACGCAGATCCCACAGAACGTCATTTTCGACGGCGGTAACAGCTTGTATTGCCTGGGTGAGGCGGCCCGCGCCCAATTGATCAACACCCATGGATGGAGCATCACGGATGGCGGAGGAGATGTGGCCTGCATCATGGGCACACACTTCGTCACCACTTGGAAGACCGATAATCCGGGAGCTTCCGGCAGTACGTCGATCGTCATTCCCGCTTTCCTTGGCGAGACGTACACCTATGATGTGGATTGGGAGAACGACGGCGTCTTCGACAGCTTCGGGATCACCGGTGATGCGACCCATGACTACGGCGTTGCAGGCACCTACACGGTGCGCATCCGGGGGGCTTTCCCACGCATTTATTTCAACATTTCTGGAGACCGGGCGAAACTCCTGTCCGTGGACCAATGGGGCACCGGACAATGGACGTCCATGGCGAATGCGTTCTTCGGCTGCGATAACATGAACGTATCCGCAACGGATGCGCCAGACCTGTCTCAGGTCACGAGCATGAACAACATGTTCAGGTCTTGTGATTCGTTCAACGCGGACCTGGACCAGTGGGACGTGAGCACCGTGCAGTCGATGACCAGTCTTTTCGAACTTGCCACTTCATTCAACGGGGCCATCGGTTCCTGGGATGTGGGCCAGGTAACGGACATGAGCTACATGTTCTATGAAGCCGACGCGTTCGACCAGGACATCAACGGTTGGGACGTGGGCCAAGTGACCCACATGACCTCGATGTTCGCCTATGCCGATGTGTTCGACCAGGACCTGAACAGCTGGGATGTGAGCCAGGTGGTGGACATGGAGGAGATCTTTTACGATATGCCCCTGTTCAACGGGAATATCAGCAACTGGAACGTAGGCCAGGTGCAGAACATGCAGTGGGCCTTCTCTTTTTCATCGCTCTTCGACCAGGACCTGAGTGCCTGGGATGTGAGCAGTGTGACGGACATGAGCAACATGTTCAATGATGCCACCGCCTTCGATCAGGACCTCAGTAGCTGGGATGTAAGCAGTGTGACGGACATGAGAGGCATGTTCCGTGATGCGGCCGCCTTCGATCAGGACCTCGGCAACTGGGATATCAGCGATGCCACGAACATGCAGAACATGTTCACGGGTGTTACGCTGTCCACGGCGAATTACGATGCCACCCTGATCGGCTGGGCATCGCTGGACGCAGGTGAAACGCAGATCCCGCAGAACATCACGTTCAACGGCGGGAACAGCATGTATTGTGCAGGCGAAGCGGCACGGACCGCGTTGATCAATACCCATGGTTGGAGCATCTCCGACGGTGGTCTTGATCCGGGATGCGCGGGCGTTGCGCTCTCGCTCCGTGCCTTCCTGCAAGGCCCCTACAACAGCGGCACCGGTTTGATGAACGACGGCCTGCGCAGCAATGGACTGGTGCCTCTAGCGGAACCCTACACCGCGCAAGGCTTCGTGCAGGTGGGCGGTGGCAGTGAGACCATGGCACCCGCCGTATTGGCCACCACCGGCAGCAATGCCATCGTGGACTGGGTGTATCTGCAACTACGGGATAAGAACGACAACGGTGTTGTGCTCTCCACGCGCAATGCGCTGCTGCAACGCGATGGTGATATGGTGGACGTGGACGGCGTTTCGCCGGTGACCTTCAGCTCACCCACGGATAGCTACTACATCGCCCTGTACCACCGCAACCACTTGGGAGCGATGACGCTGAGCACCGTGGCACTTTCAAGCACTGCGGCGGGTGTTGACCTGACCACGGGAGCCACGGCCACCTATGGAACCGAGGCCCAGGCCGACCTGAGCGGTGTGAAAGCCCTGTGGTGCGGGGATGTGTGGAGCGATGGCGTGATCAAGTACACCGGTGAGAACAATGATCGCGACCCGATCCTCGCTGGGATCGGCGGGGCAGTGCCCACCGCCACCATCACCGGCTATCACGCGGAAGATGTGAACCTGGACGGTACCGTAAAGTATACCGGGGAGAATAACGACCGCGATCCCATCCTGGTGAACATCGGCGGTGCGGTACCCACCAATACCCGAGCTGAACAGGTGCCTTGATGCTGCGTCTACCGAAGGATCATCAGTATTGATGAACCAACGGTCCGGTGGTCCTTGTCAAACACCAACACCGCATACTGGCCGGGGGATATGCTGGAAACATCCAGCACCGCCGTTCCATTGACCATGGATATGCCCCGAAGCAGCATATCGCCCTTCGAGCTGCGCAATTCCAGCCACCTGGCCCCGGTGTGTGAGGAAGTGACCCGGACAAGGTCATTGGCCGGACTTGGAGCGACGGAAACCTTCGGCAGCATGAATGGCGGGGGTGTACCGGTGACCAATGCGCTATCCACCAACAGTACCCCACGCATGCCATTGAAGCCGTGAGGCGAGCACACGAAGTAGTAGGTGCCAACGGTATCGATGACGAAGGTGGTATCGATGCCGATCTCCGTTTCGAAGCCGCCGATCGGAATGGCCTGGTTGATGGCCCACCAAGCGCTATCCGTCTGCACCATGTCATGGATCCCTTGCGGCTGGAATTTCACACTATCCCCGGGCTGCATCACCAGCGTATCCGGATCATAGTAGAAGTCGAAGCCGCGGATGAGGTGGGTGGTTTGGGCGGATATGCCCTGGACCATGGCCATGAGGAGGTATAGGGGCAGATGTCTAATTATACACT
>JAHEFL010000029.1 GCA_024640205.1 Flavobacteriales bacterium
AACTGTTCGACCTCATCCTCGTGGATGCACCTTGTTCCGGAGAAGGCATGATGCGAAAGGATCCGCATGCAGGCGATCAGTGGGATCCTGCACTCGTGGTGCAATGTGCATCGGTTCAGGCATCCATCCTGGCCCACGCTTGGGCCGCACTGCGGCCGGGCGGGATCCTGATCTACAGCACCTGCACGTGGGAACTTTCAGAGAATGAGCAGCAGGTCGCCAGGCTCATTGCCAATGGCGCCGAAGTACTGGAAATTCCCTTGGTACCGGAATGGGGGATCGAGCGATCGGAGCGCGAAGGAGGAATGGGGTACCGCTTTTACCCGCATCGGGTGCGTGGCGAAGGCTTCTTTCTCGCCATGCTTCGCAAGCCGGGAACCATCTCCGCGGAAGCAGCCCAGCGGATCGAACGAACGGAACATCAGGAGGTCCGACCCTGGCTACAGGACGATCCGGAGCAATGGATCAGCGAGCATGGGGATCTCCTGTTCGCGTTGGACGTGCGCTGGAGGACGGTCGTGGAACGAATGACAAAGGCCATGCGCATCCTTTCACCGGGCATCCCCGTGGCGGAACGCAAGGGCGATGCGTGGCGTCCGCACCACGCCCTTGCCTTGAACGAGCTTCTTCGATCGGGCCACTTCCCGGTGATCGAGCTTTCTCCCGATGAAGCCCTTCACTACCTGCGTGGGAACAGCCTGAAGGGAAGCAATGCACACGACGTCGCGCTGGCATCCTATCAAGGCCACCCCTTGGGCTGGCTGCAGGGAGCTGGGACGCGCTGGAACAATCGCTGGCCAGTTCGGTGGCGCATCCGCATGCAGCCGCGATGAGGCGGATGACCCTATCTTGCAAGGCTGCACAAGGCCCTGTGTTCATGGAATGTTCGGGCGCTATGATCCCTGCCTGATCAGCCGTGTACCGCAGTGCACCTAGGAAGCTGGAATGGTGAACTTTTTCCTGGACTGGTTCGAACGGCACAAGGTCGGGGTCATCGGCACGCTGGTGCTGCATACGCTGTTCCTCTTCATGCTCACCGTCTGGAGCATACGGACCACGCCACGGGAGGATCAGATCAGCGAGATGCGGATCGAAGTGGTGGACGAGGAAGTGGCCCAGGAGATCCTCGATCAGATCGAACGCGAACTCGCGGGCATTCCCGAGGAGGTCGTGAATAAGAGCAGCAACATCACGGCGGAATCCACACGACCCAACTACTCCCCTGAAAAGCTCGCGGAACGGGTGGAGAACGACCTGCGTTCGCTGGAACAGGCCGAATATGACCGGTTGGCCGAGGAACGACGTGCACGGGGCGAGGAGATCACGATACCGGAACTGGACCCCAGCAAATGGGACAAGGAACAGTACATGGACAAGGCCGTGGAACCCGTAAAGGTGGAAGGGGCCACGACCGTATGGCATGACCTGAAAGGACGGGCGGAACGGTACATCCATGCGCCGGCTTATGTGTGCAAGGGTTCGGGCCTCGTTGTGGTGAACGTGGTGGTGGACCGGGATGGGACGGTGCGCAAGGCCGAGTTGGACATGAACCGCACGAACACCCCGGATGAATGCATGCTGGATCATGCCTTGCGTTCGGCCCAAAGTGCCCGGTTTGCAGCCTATTCCAGTGCTCCGGACAAGCAGGGGGGTGCCATTTATTACCGATTCCTAGCACAGTAGAACTGTCATATTGTCTTTATATTTTCGTACAGACTGCCCTTATGGCGCTCTATGCGTATCGGCATTGGCTTTGTCCAGCAGGCTGTGGATCAAGCCGAACATCCCTGATCCACCAAACATCATGACCATTACAAAATACCGCCCCCAAGCCGCATTCGTTTCCCCGTTCAATGACCTCGTTAACGATCTGTTCGACCGTGACCTCAGCCAGTTCTTTGGGCAGGATGACCTGAAGCATAGCGTCCCACGTGTGAATATTGTGGAGCGCGAGAAGGACTTCGAGTTGAGCATGCTCGCTCCCGGTTACGCGAAGAGCGACATCAAGTTGGTGGTGGAGGATGAGACCATGACCATCAGCGCTGAACAGAAGAAGGAGGATGTGAAAGAAACCGAGCGGTTCACGCGTCGCGAATTCGCTCAGAGCGCCTTCAGCCGATCCTTCAAGCTACCTGGCACGGTCGATCAGAACGGCATCAAGGCCCGGTTCGAAAATGGGATCCTCCATGTGAACATCCCGAAGGTGGAAGAGCCACGGCCCAAGACCAAGGAGATCGGGATCGAGTAAAGATCCCTTGGATCACCGGAACCACTGGAAAGGCCGCCGCAACGGGCGGCCTTTCCCTTATTTTGCGAACCCTATAGAACTCCTCCCATGCTGCGCCCCTTGCTTCTTCCGATCGCCTTCGCCATGCTCCATCATGCCGCTGCCCAAACCGGTGTCAAGGGAGTGGATGTGGCGGAACAGGACTCACTCAAAACCGTTCCGCAGGTCGTGGAGGATAAACCCATCGATGGGGCATCGGCGATCGGAACCTTCGAAGTACCACCGGCTCATCCGGACTGCGATCCGCTGAAGGAACAGGAGCGTTTGGACTGCACGGCAGCGCGCGTTCTGGAATTGATCCGGAGCAGGAACGGAGCCCCGCGGCTGGACCTCACGCAATTCGGAGGGACCATGGTGACCATCAGCGTTGGAGTGAACCAGTTCGGTGATACCAAGGACGTGCGCGTCGATCAGTTGGGGGATCCACAATTGCACCGGAACGTGACCACGGCCCTGTATGCACTGCCAACCTTCAAGCCTGCCTTGAATGATGGCACCCGTACCAGTGCCACCCTGATCTTCAGGTATCCTTACGAAGAACTTTTCAAGCAGTGACACGCCGGCCCAACGCCGGAGGACGATCCGTCCATCACCATGTTCAGTTGAAGTGACGGCTGTTCCACGCCTCTGCGCTGAACTGGCCGAAGAATGCGAACCACCCGAACACAGTGAAGCTCGCGCAGACCATCGCACTCCAGAAAAGGAAAAGGAACCGATGCACTCCCCAGTAGGACGCGGTCGGATCGGTGGTAAGCAGGAAGGTGGGTATCAGGGCACTTAGAAGGACAGCGACAAGAAGGACCGTGATCCCCAAATGCACGGCCGACCGAACCGGCCATCCTGCGAGTACCCGCATTGGATGCAGGTCACTGCCCCATTTGTGCACCAGGTAGTAGCGATCATCACCGATAGGTACGAACAACAGGGGATCCACCTCGCTATCGCATAAGCGGAAACGGGATGCCGGTGCCATCACTTTGAAACCCAGCAGCGGACCATCGCTGCGACGCTCCAATTGCCGGATCGCATGGATCGCCTGCAGTGGTATGTCCCCCTTGAAGAGGCCTCCGTCCAGGAATCGCAGGCGGTACTTGATACAACAGCTGCGGATCGTGTCCAGGTGATACACCCGTTCCGGGTCAAGATCCCTGATGCGCGCAACGCGCTTCCCCTTGGAACCCAGAACCGTGGCCCTGAGGATCGCGTCATGCTTCTCCTCTTCGGCGATCAGCAGATGGACCTCAGCCATCAACGCCTGTTGACCCTGCAGCACCTTTTCCAGGCGCTCTCGTTCCAAGTTGCCTGCCATGTTCATTCTATTCTCAGAACATCCGCACCGGCCTAACGGTTCATCAGCCGTCGCTCTGTCCTGCCATGTTGATCTCAGCAGCCGTTGCATCCTGATCATCAGCCTCCCTCACATGGGCTGGTGCATCAACGGCGATGCTTGACCGCACCATGGAGTTCGGGGACACCAACGCACAGGAAGCATGCAGATCCAGTGGAGCACGTTGGGTGCCCTTCTCCACCACCACCGTCCAGATGGAATCGTAGGGGATCACGAAACGCACAGGGGATTCCTCGAACTGTCCTCCGAAATAGGAATGCGTCCGTCCTTTCTTGTAAGCACTGAACTCGCGGGCGGTCATGAATTTCACCTTCGTCGGCTTATCGATCTCCACCTCGATGATCTCCTTCCTTTTCGCCTCGAACGGTTTGTGCAGGAATTTCATTGTAGCAATTGCTTGAGGTGTAAAGATACAAGGCTTCAAAGCTTCACGCTAAGTACCGGGAAGTTGGTCCTGTTCACGATATCCTCCGTAAGGCTGCCGTTCACCACATGGAAGAACCCGGTCCGTCCATGTGTGGCCATGGCGATCAGGTCCGCATCGATGCTTCTGGAGAAATTCAGGATACCCTCCTCAATGGTCAGGTCGTTGTAGATCGTGGCAGTGAACTTCTTCAGCTCATGGCGCTCCAGGAAAGCAGCGATCGCCTTGTGGCTGTCATCACTCCTTTCAAATGTCTTCGGCGTGTTCACTTTCACCAGATGGATCTTCACATCGAATAGATCGAGGAGCGGTTGGAACGCATCGAACTTCTCGACATCCTGAGCGGAAAAGTTCGATGCGAACACCACATCCCGCAGTTCGAAGTCCTCCACGTGGTGTTTGATCACGAGTACCGGCATGGTCGCCTGGCGCACCACGCGTTGGGTGTTCGAACCGACCAACCCTTTCAGTCCACGTGCGCCATGTGATCCCATGACGATCAGGTCCGCCTCTGCCAATCGCTCGTTCTTGAACATCTCGGTGAGGCTCATCTGGCGTAACATGAACTTCCGCAACTCCAGCCCTTGCAGGAAGGGTAGTTCGGGCACCTTCTCCAATTTGTTCTCGATCTCCTCACGGACCTTCATGTTCTCCGTGTGGAAATCCGTCAACTGCTCGTACAAGTGCACCACGTCGATCACCGCGCCGGAGAGTCGGGCGATCTTGCTCGCAACCTGCAGGGCGTCCGTGGCACATTCAGAGAAGTCGTAAGGGACGACGATTGTCTTGATGCTCATGGGTAAGGGTATCAATGCGGATGAACAGGCTGAAAGTAACACCCGATCCGGTACGATAACAATGATGAGGTCCCGATCGGGTTCCCAACCGGCGTCCTACTTTAGCGTCTCTCCCTGCCCGGGGAGGTGTATGAGCACACGGATGGACCGCTATACCGTACCCGCCACGGCCAAAACCCCCGTACTTGACCTGGAGCCTGGGAAAGGGCTGCTGATGATCAGCGGTTGTTCGATCCCGGAAAATGCGGACCACTTCTTCACTCCCCTGTTGGAAAAAGTGACGGAATATGGAACGGACCCCGCTGAACGGACCGTGGTACGCGTTCAATTGAGTTATTTCAATTCCAGTTCGGCCAAGTACCTGCTCGATCTCTTCAAGGAGCTCGAGGATCTCCACGCAGCGGGACGCACCAAGGTTTCAGTGGAATGGTGCCATGCCCCGGAGGACCTGGACATGGAGGAGGCCGGACAGGATTATAAGGCGCTGCTCGAATTCCCGGTGAAACTTGTTGAGGTCTGAACGATATCAGTCCCCGAACACCTCGTTCCAGGTGCGGTCCGTGATGGCCACACCGTCCTTGAAATGCACCGCCTCGCCGTATGGATGGGTCACCCGCTTGTACACGGTGGTCTGGCCTTGCTGGGTCACCTGCCGCTCCAGCACAACGGCCCTGCCATCGCGGTAAACGCGCTCCTGAACGCCATCGATGACCGGCGGATGCAGGATCACCTCCACACCCTCGGTCCGTTGACCATCCGGTTCCTCGCTCACAACGGGCACTGGTGATGATGCCTTGACCACGCGGATCGGGGCCACCGGAGTGGATGCCTCCTTGGCAGGAGTTGCAACCCGGGGCGGGGCCAATGGTTCCTCGGACACGGGATCCGGAACAGGTGCTGGGACCATCTGCACAGGTTCCGGTTCAGGCTCCTTTGGGACCGGTATCGGTTCCACATGCGCAGGTCCCGGTGCCGGAAGAGCGACTTCCTCCGGCGGTTCCTTAACCAAGGCCTGCTCTTGTTCAAACTGCACTTCCGCATCCCGCTTGGCGATCAATGCCTCAAGGTCCTGGATCTTCACCTTGGGATATACGTTGTAGGGCCGCATCCTTCGGGCCTCCGTATATCGCTCCAGGGCATCATCGTACTGCCTGGAACGGAACAGACCCTCGGCCTCGGTCATGACCTCCTGGAACGCCACATCCCTGGCGGACTCCTCGGCCTCCTGTTTGGCGATGCGCGAGCGCTCTTTCGCACTGAGGTTATCGAACTCCCGGGTCAAACTGGTATCCTGCCCCAACGCGCCGGTACAGCACGGGAGAACGATTAGGAGCAGCAGGGTCCGGATCATCGAGGAGTGGTCCTGCGGGGCAATGTACATCCTTGGGTTCGGCCCCGCTCAACCGCACGTTCCTACGTGATCCTACACGTGCTTGTTCCGGCAGCCCTGAAAAAATTCCGGGCTTGCTACCTTTCGGCACGCCGCGTTCATGCCCCGAAGTACGATGACCAGGGCATTGTGCGTTGCGCATATGAACCGCCACACATGAAACGCACCTTCCTCCTACTTCTTCCTGCTTTCCTGCTGCTCCAATCCTGTTCGGAATCGCCCGAGCAAAGTCCTCAATACCAGCAACTGGCGGAGGACTCACGGCATATGGAAAAACTGCTCGCCGAGAAGGACTCGACGATCAATTCGCTCTTCGGGAATTTCAATCGTATCAGTGAGAACCTGCGCACCATACGCAGCAAACAGGGCCAACTGACGCAGAACGGGAACGTGGAGAGCGACGAGAGCGTGCAGGACCGGATCATGAATGATATCGGGGAGATCGATGCCCTGCTCGCCGAGAACAAAGCACTGATCGAACGTATGCGGCAGGGTTCCAAGAAAAATACCACGCAGATCGTGGAACTGGAGCGGGCCTTGGAGGAACTCGAACTAAGCATGGTGGAAAAGGACTCCGAGATAGACGCCATCAAGGAGGAGCTGGCCAGCACGAACAGTTCCCTGGCCACCCTCATCGCCATGTACAGGGACAAGACCCAACTGGCGGATATGCAGCGCCATGAATTGAACACCGCGTATTATGCCATCGGTACCGCCAAGGAGCTTCAGGACAAAGGCGTGTTGACCAAACAAGGTGGATTCGCGGGGATCGGAAAAGTGGAGAAGCTCAATACCGGTTCGCTCGGTACGGATCATTTCACCCGCATCGATATCCTGGAATCCCAGGAGATCCCGATCCTTGGGAAAAAGGCACGACTTGTGACCTCCCACCCGGATGGCAGCTACCGCATGGAAGGCGATGGCAACAGGCTTGTGATCACCAATGCGGACAGCTTCTGGAGCATCTCGAAATACCTGGTGGTGGTCGTGGACTGAGCCCGGGTCAACGTCCGAAACGCTTGATCAGGGCCCGCTCGGTGAGCACGCGCACCCCGATCATCAGCAGGGCGAGAGCGGCGGTCGAGATGAGGAGGCCGGTCGTTCCCGGCACCTCCAATAGCCAACACGTGATCCCCGTGTTCAGCACGAGCAGGCTCGCCCATTGCATGTATTCCCCTGCGATCGGCTGAGCGGCCTCCCATGCCTCTTCACTGCGAAGGCTTCGTGCGGAGCGGTAACCGAACCAGGGATGCGCTCGCTGTGGGACCAGCCGCCTCACCACGAAGACCAGGACCAAGGCCACTATGCCGGGAACGCACGCGATCATTGTTTCAGCTGCCTTTCGTACCTCGCACCATTTGTTCAATGGCATCCCACATACCCGGTTCCACCATCTCCAACATATTGAATTGTCCTGCTCCTTTCAGCCATTCACCGCCATCGATGGTCACCACTTCACCGTTGACATACCCACTGTACGGTGAGATGAGATACGCCACAAGATCGGCCAATTCCTGATGATCACCCAATCGACCCAATGGCACCCGCTTGGTCATATCGAATTTCTCCATCATCTCTCCCGGTACCAACCGGCTCCAGGCCCCTTTCGTAGGGAATGGCCCGGGTGCCACCGCGTTGGAACGGATGCCATGCCGGCCCCATTCAGCGGCCAGGCTTCGCGTGAGCGCGAGCACGCCCGCCTTGGCGCACGCGCTGGGCACCACGTAGCCGGAACCCGTCCAAGCATAGGTGGTCACGATGTTCAGGATCGTCCTGTCCCGCTCCGCTTTCGCGATCCAATGCTTGCCGAATGTCAACGTGCAGTTCACGGAACCCATCAACACGATATCGATGATGGTCTTGAAGGCATTGCTGCTCAGCCGTTCGGTGGGGCTGATGAAATTTCCTGCAGCATTGTTCACCAGTCCATCGGCCCGACCGAAGCGGTCCAGTACCGAGGCATGCATACGCTCCACATCCTCCATGTTCCGTACATCGCAGACCACGGGTAGCACCTGCCCTCCGGTCTCCTTCTCCAATTCGTCCGCCGCCTTCTTGAGCACCTCCTCCTTCCTGCTCGTGATGCATACGTGGGCTCCCAGTTCCAGGCAGTAGCGTGCCATCGCCCGACCCAAACCGGTCCCTCCACCGGTGATGGTGATCACGCTACCCTTCAGCGCATCAGCGCGCATCATGCCTTTTCGTTCGTTCATGGTCATCGTTCAAGGTGCGTTCCCGCGCTGTGGCGCATTCTCTTTCGCTGGTGCGTTGGTCCGGGGCTTGGGAGCGGGTGGAGCGGGTGGCCCGGGCGCCGGAAGGACCGGTGCCTTGGATCCGCAGTTCGCCCGCATCAGTTCCTCCACTTCCGGGCCATGCATGGTGGTGAAATTCAATTCCAGGGCCCGCCCGAAATGGTTGCATGCCTTCTCCTTATCTCCTGCTTCCAACGCAATGATGCCCAGATTCCGGAATACGTAAGGGTTCGTCCGCTTCTTGCGTCCGGCCAATGATATGTCCTTCAGGGCCTTGTCCGTATTTCCCAGTTTGTAATATGCCCAGCCGCGATTATTGAATGCGAAGCTGTAGTTCGGGTCGAACTTGATGGCACGATCATAATCCGCAATGGCGGCCGTCCATCGCCCACTGCGCGCATAGAGGTCATATCCCCGGCTGTTCCAAGCGACCGGGTCGCGCGGAGTCAGCGTGATCGCCTTGTTCAGGTCCTTGCTGGCCGCGATCGTATCACCCAGTTGTGCCTTACACCCACCCCGCTCCCGGTAGGCTGCAGCATGATCCGGATGAAGGTCCAGTACGCGATCGAACTCCTCTATGGCCTTTTCACAATTCCCGTCCATGCGGTCCAGAACACCCAGTCGGTACAAGGCGGCACCATCGTCCTTGGCCCCGAGCGATGCTTCCAACCAATGACGGGCACTATCCGTGAAACCCATGCTCAGGAGCGCCGATCCGAGCTGCACCGACGCAGCACGATACAGATCCCCTTCCACCACCTCCAGTGCCATCGTTGCATCGCGCATGGCCTGCTCGTATTCCGCGATGTTGTTGTTCCCTTCAGCCCGCAACACGAGGAAGGAACTGTCGCGATGCCTATTTGAAAGCATCTTGTCACAACCGCGGATCCCGGCGTAGTACCTCCCCTTGTCGAACTGCGCGCGGACCTTGGCCCAGGGGTCCTTGCCCTGGCCGCGAACGCTCACAGGCATCCCCAAGGCCAGGATGAGGAGGAAGAGCACGCCGCGCATGCCGCGAAGTTATCGGACCCGTTGCAGGATGCTCCGATGGGTGCCGAATATCTTCGTCGCTGAAGCGTTGGAACAACGATGCGGACCGAATACCCTGCAAAAGTGCTGCTCGCCTGGGGCGAAGCGATCGGTGGCAATGCCGGATTGCGCGATTGGTTGATCAAGAACGGATATCCGGAACTGGGCATTTTCACGTTCGCGTTGCGGAACAAACGCGATGCACGGGATTGGCTCATGAAGAACGGGCACCCGCACCTGATGGCCATGATCAGCGGCATCGAGGGCGACAAAGGAGCCCTGGATTGGTTGGAACGGAACGAGCTGAACGTGATGAAGCAGATGGCCTTGGTGGGTGATGGGGATCGTGAGGCCTTCAAATGGTTGATCGAACGCGGACACCGCGAACTTGCCATGATAGGGACACGCATGCACACCGTGAAAAGTGGGATGGACGACCATTACGGCGACATCCACCACTATCCCACGGAATAAGCTCAGGAGGGGATATCCTCAAGAGGACCGGACTCCGAGCGCGACCACGTGGCGTACAATTTTTCCAGGAGCACGATGTCGATGAGCGCGTGCGCGACGATCGGTGCGATGAGCCCCAAGCGTTCCGCCAGCCAGCCGAGACCGATCATGGCCATCGTCATGAACACACCATAGAGGCTCACACGCCAGCTTCGCGGGTCGAGGTAACCGTGCAGGGCCACGAAAAGAATGGCGGTGATGAGGATGCCAAGCCAGTGCTGGACGGCCCCTCGGAAAAAGAGTTCCTCCCCAATGCCAGCGCAAAGCGACACGAAGATCCGGTCGCGCCGAGCTCCCATCAAGGGACCAACAAGCGATGCGTAGCGATGCAGAACCGCGCTCATGAACCTGCGCTTGACGATCCACCAGGCCATGAAGCCGGTCAGAATTCCGGCTGCCACGCCCCATGCCATCTGT
>JAHEFL010000371.1 GCA_024640205.1 Flavobacteriales bacterium
TGGCACGGTCCGGCTCTTGGAAGACCACCCCAAATGAATGACATTTCCACGGGTTCGTGGGCCCGAACTCATTTCGAAAAGGCACCCAACCTGATAAGCCAAGCCCCGGCCTCAAGGTCAAGGTACTCAAGGGAAGAACCTGGACTTTCCGAAGCCCAACGGCGGGCAGTGGCCGTTTCATCTTCACGGCCACCATCATCCAAAAGGATCCGCGCATGCTTGCTCAGCAAGGCGCTTAGCAACGGAACCGCTGGGTATCTGGCCATTTTCATTTCGGTATTGGGTGGCCCGTCCACGACCAACAGATCGATGGGCCCTGGGATATGCGCCCGGGTAAGGTCATACCATAGCAACTTTTGACCATTTTGAACATGATCAACGAGCGGAGCATGGACCACGGTGACGACGTCTTCCAACCCATGATCCATTATTGATCTTAGGGACCGTTCAGCGTAATACTCATCATGTTCCAATGAGATGACCTTACCCCTGCCCAGCTTCTTCATGCAATACCCTATGACCAACGTGGATGTGCCACTACTCGCTTCCACGACCAATTGAGCAGGTTCGGTCATCAATTGTCCGACGATCTCACGCAAGAAGTCCGGTGAAGCAGCCCAACCCCGCGTCGCTGGAAGAGGAAGGGCGGGGCCTAAGAAGGAGTTCAGCCCGATGATCGCTTCCAATTGGTCATATGATCTTCTGGTCTCGTTATGCCTCTTGACGAAAAGTCCCAATTCAAAGTTCCTCAGCTCCACGAGGAGGTAGGTCAATGCAGCGGTAACAATGGTCATGGGAACGACCAACCCGATCGTCCCGAACCATGTAAAAAAAGCCCAACCGGACATGAGGGTAAGGGCCGGTAAAAGGACGATGAGGTAAACTTGGTTGCGACTCGGCTTGTACGCCATGGCGTTGAATTGACCGACCAACCCTCCTGTTGTCGGATCGTGCAAGTTTACTGCTAATCCATTCGACAATGAGCGCCTGATCCGACCTGTTCACCCATCCATGTCGGTCTATCCGAACATCCCATATTCATGTTCCCTCCAGATATCCGTTCTTTGATCGATCAGTGCCACCGCTCGAATGACTTGGCTCAAACGCATAGCTAAACGCACCTACGCTGCGATCCCGTTCAAACAACAGGTCTTTACCGGCGTTCGTTCGATCATTTCGCTTCCGGAAGGGTTGTATAGACACTTGCATTTCAAGGGTGACTTTATCGTGAAGGTGCGCCCCAACAAGACGTTCAAGATCCGCCATCACGGCTATATGATCGAGAACGAATTGTTCTGGCGGGGTATTGGTGGATGGGAAAAGATCAGCTTGGAGCTATGGTCAAGACTGAGCCAACAGGCACAGGTCATTTTTGACATCGGTGCGAACACTGGTATTTATTCTCTGGTTGCCAAAACCATGAACCCTGCTGCAACAGTCGTTGCTGCTGAACCAGTTGCAAGAGTGCATGCCAAACTCGTGAAGAATATCGAACTGAATGACATGGATATTCTTGCGTTGAGAACCGCGATCAGTGACCACACGGGAGTGGCCATTCTATACGACATGATCGATAGTGAGCATGTTCTTTCCGTGTCCCTTGATCCGGAATGGAACAAAACGAGTACTGCCCTGCATCCTGTGGAAGTTCCGACAATGACCGTTATGGACCTATTGGATCAAGCGGGATCCAGAACTGTTGACCTGCTCAAGATCGATGTGGAAACACATGAACCTGCTGTGCTGAGAGGTTTTCAGGAGCTCCTTCGCAGGGATCGACCCACAATGATGATCGAACTTCTGACCAATGAGGTGGCCGAGAGCGTATCGGAAATCATCGCGGGACTCGATTACGAATACTACAATATTGATGATGTCTCATGGCCACCCCCACGAGTTGATGCATTAAGCCGCAGTGCGCATTACAACTATTTGATCTGTCGACCTGAGGTGGCCGCATCGATCGGCCTGAAGTGATGCGACCATCGGGAACCTGTTCCATAGGTACGGACGATCCGGGGCCCTGGACCATCAAGAATGAAAAGCAGGTGGTCCTTGTGAATGGTCAGATATTGAACAGGAACTTGGAACCATGTCATGGATCCCGTTCTTGTCAAGTCTGAGCGCCATAGTCTCGTATTCGCACTCCAAGTAATTTTGCGGTACTTCAACTCCAAGTGAAAATAGACCGGAAATATGGCTGATGGGCCATCCACCATATTCCTGTGTTCCTTGGAACCATGGAGCGATATGTGGTATTCGAAGCACCACTATGCTGCCCATTTGGCCAGGGAGAACACCGTTTATTTTGTCAGTCTGCCCGATAAATGGCGATGGACGGACCTGTTCTCAACGGGTGTAAAAGTGCGCCTGACACGTGAAGGGGTGAGGATCGTTGAATACCGCAACAACCTTCCCTTAAGTGCTTTGCCGGGATGGTTGGCCAGATCTGTGGAACTGTTCAACGCTTCCAAGCTTCGCCGGTTGATGCCGACAGGCGAGGTCATTTTTTGGTGCTTCCATCCGATCAGTTCGCTTCAGGAATTATATCTGAAAGACCCAAGGTCCCGCTTCATTTATCATGTGGTGGATCCATACCAGAACCTTCCCAATGATCGCCTTTTCGCTCGAAGGTCCGATCTCGTCGTTACCATCAACCAATGGTACGAACGGTACTATTCGGAGGTCAATCCGAATTGTATCCTGATCCCGCATGGGGTCCGCACGGAAGATCGCTTTTCCGATAGTTCCGTGGTCAAGGACTTGCAAGAGCAATGGGGACGATACATGATACTTGCAACGGGCCTGAACCGGTTCGTCAATTATGAGCTACTGTTACGAATTGCTTCCCGATTCAAGTCGATCCGACTGGTTATAGTCGGACAGATATTTCCGGTCGATCAAACTCAAAAGATACTCAGGGACGAATTGTTCCAACTGCCCAATGTGACCTATGCCGGGATCAAACATCCTGATGAACTTAAGAACATCATCAGGGGTGCGTTCATCG
>JAHEFL010000372.1 GCA_024640205.1 Flavobacteriales bacterium
CGACAACATGCAATTTGGCGTTGGGAGCGGTGGTGCCGACACCTAGGTTCCCTGTGACGTCAGCATCTCCAGAAACTGAGAGACGATTCGATGGTGACACTGTACCAATACCCACATTGCCCGCTGTGCGGTGGATGTCCGAGAGGGATGCGGTCCACAACCCGGTGGGTACCGAGGTATAGCTTGCGGAGAGCGGGTCATACGCGATACCAGTAAGACATGCCAACTGGACCACGTCCACTTCACCGTTCGACGAGGCCACGAAGGCATGATTGCCTTTGGCTGTGACGGCGAAGGAGCCGGCTATGGGGATCTGCCCTATCTGGTCCGGAGCGGAGATAGTGCCCACATCGAACACCCTCAGGAGATCATGGTCCATGTCGGCAGCCAATGCGAATTCCCCGAGCAGGTGAATGCTCCCAGCGGTGAATGCACCGGGGTAGTTCCCCATCAGTGCGGGGTTGGCTGCATCGGACAGGTCGAACGTCCGTAAGCCACCATCTGAATAGTAGAGCACGCCGTCCTTGATAGCAAGGCCACCCAGGCCATAGGCCGGCCAGGTGTTCACGACGCTGGGAGTGGCCGGGGTGGAGACATCCACGATCTTCAGATCACCCGTGAAATGATCGTTGATATACAGGTGGTCATTATGGTAGGCCATGAAGGTTGCCCCCCCCCCACCAAGAAAGCCGCCGAGGGGAAAGGTGGTGACCAACGATAGGTTGCTGGGGTCACTGATATCCACCACATGCAGGTCGTACATGCCCGAGCTGACCAGGAACGCGATCGAGCCTTGAACGACGATATCGAACACATCGCTGCCCAAGGCGATCTGATCGACCAGGGACGGAGAATTTGGGTCCGACACATTGAAGGCCCGCAGGATCTGGCTGAAGTTGTCAGCGACGAAGACATGATCGCCACCGATCGCCAAGGACCTGGGTCCAAGACCAGCAAAGACGGATGCGATGACCTGTGCGGAACCCGGATCCCCGGCTGGTACGTGGATGGCCTGCAAGGTCTGATCGAAATAATCGACGATGTATACATGGTCTCCCTCCATCGCGATATCATAAGGAAAGCTCCCAGCAGGCACATTGGCGATCACCGAGGCGCAGGTCAGGTCCACTTGTGCTTGCGCTCCAGCACCATTGAACATCTCCGGTGTGATCAGGCTCCAGGAGGCACGACCCTCCCCATCGCTGGTCAATATCCTGCCGGTTCCTTCAGTGCCATCCAACAGTTTGAAAGTCCCGTTCACATCCAGGTTGGCGGTCGGGAATTGTTGATTGATCCCCACATTTCCGCCGGGTTCCAAGGTGAGCCTGGGTCCGACGTTCGACTCGTTAATATTGAAGCTGGATGGCCAGATGCTCAGGTCCCAGCCCGGTTGGAAAATGGCACCATCCAATATGAAACTCCCTTCCACTCGATGATCTCCAACCACATGCAACGGACTTGAAGGGAGGTCGGTGCCGATGCCCACGTTCCCCGTGTTCGCATTGGACATGTTGTTCCCGGTTACGGTCCAATCCCCATCCCCACCTGCGTGCAGGGCGTAAGGCACGCTGAGCAATTGCTGGGTCCCCATCGTGGTATAGCTGCTACCCCCAGCAGGGTCCAGGCCCACTTCCAAGAAGTAGGGGCCGGCCTTCCAGTCCACAGCGGTAAGCGTGCCGGTGGTAGGTGCACCGGTGCCCACGGCCAGGGTGAACAGCCCATGGTCATTGGTGGTGGGAGCGTGTGTTTCCGCGAACACGACCGTACCACCTGCGGTGGCCTGGCGCAGTTGGAATTGCACGCCCACGGTGGTATTGGTCAATGCTTCGCCACTCGCATCACGTGCCACGGCCTGGAAATTGAAGGCCTCTGGTGATTGGGACCTGGCCGGGAATGCAATAAGCATCACGGCCAATGCAATGAGAGATCTCATGGTCTTCATGACATTGGGCTTTGTGGTCGCCTTGTCATGACGACCAGATGGGTCGAAGAAAAAAGAACGTTACTACCTACAAGGTAGATTTTCTGGCCGTACCAGCAACCGCAAGGGTCATGATCATTCTTTCAAGTGCGTGGGCAATGCACCGGACGGACCGAAAGTGTAAACTGCCTCAGGCGATACGTAATCGCTACCCTCATCGGGGTTGCTGACAAGAAATCAGGGCATCTGTTCCGAACGGGTGTTCGTAGGCACGGTGCCCCCGATGGTCACCAGGATCGGGTCCCGGTCGTTCCGGAACCCCGTGTATTTCACAGAGCCATCCATGTTCACATCCTCGGGCAGGTAGCCCGAGGTCGTATTCGTGGGCACTGTACCTCCAATGGCCACCAGGATGGGATCGCGGTCATTCAATTCGCCCGTGTATTTGACCACACCGTCATGTGTCACATCCCCACACCACAGCAGGTAGCGACCATCCTGCAATACCTGTGCTTGCGTGCCATGGGTGGCCGTGCTGCCATCAGTAAGGTCCACTGTGATCGGTGTGCTGCTCAACGGAATGGCACCGAGCGTGAGCACACCGAGATGATTGCGATGGAACACCGCGATGAAGTGATCGTCCGTGGGGGCGTTCAGGCGCAGATCGGAACTGCCATCCAATTCCACGATGTCCCCGTCGCGTTGCAACAAGGCAGCACGCCGAACGGTGACCACCGTGTTGTCATTCTTATCGCGCAACTCCACCACCACCCAATCGACGATCGCATCATCACCAATGGTGGTCAGAACGGATGGGTCGATCGTTTCCCCGCCGCCATTGGAAAGCGCCCAGCCTAGTGCGGTGTACGGTTCCTCCAGCGGTATCAAACCCATGGTCCGCAGGCTGTCATACATGATGTCGCTCACGTCATCATACGGACCTTGAAGCAAGGCGCGGATGTTCAGTCGCAGGCGGAGAGGGGCGGGTTGATGGAAGCCCTGGGTCAACGAATTCGGTCCGGCCTCCAGGGTCTGTACCGCGAATTCGCCCACGGTCCAATCCAGTGATACGCTCCCTGCGGTGCCA
>JAHEFL010000373.1 GCA_024640205.1 Flavobacteriales bacterium
CGCGACCGTGGTGAGCAGCCGCAGCGTGCTCCTGCAACGCGATGGTGATGTGGTGGATGTGGATGGCATTTCCGCGGTGACCTTCGACATCGCTCCCGGATCGTATCATGTCGCCATCCGCCACCGCAACCACTTGGGCATCATGACAGCTGCTCCGGCCTCTTTCGGTGCCGCACCGGAAGCGCTGGACTTTACGACCGGATCACTGAGCACCTATGGTACCGGGTCGCAGAAGATGGTGTCCGGGACCTTCCCGGCTTCGGTACTCTGGGCGGGGGATGTGAGCTATGACGGACTGGTGAAGTACACGGGCGAGAACAATGACCGGGACCCCATCCTTACGCGGATCGGTGGCACGGTACCCACCAACGTGGTGGCCGGATACCACGGCGAGGATGTGAACCTGGACGGACAGGTGAAGTACACCGGTGGCGACAATGATCGTGACCCCATCCTGCAGACCATCGGCGGAGCGATCCCTACGTCGGTGCGCACCGAGCAAATGCCTTAATGTGCGTTGGTGCATGCGGCGCGCAACGTGCATGTGATGGAACGTTGCGCAAGAGCGTTACTTCCGGCGGACGAGTTCATTGTACCAAGTGAACCAACACCCAACGCATCATGTGGACACCTGTCATGCTACTTGCCGCTACGGTATTCTCATTCTCGCCGGCCACAGCGCCCACACCCTCCCATCCAGGTAACACCTGTGTCGAGGCCCTCGGAGGGCCGCCCAGCATTTGGCTGGCGAAGAAGCCGAAGGGCGATATCACCGCTGCCGAATGGAAAAATGTGCGCGATGTGGACCTGATGGGCTGCGTGGCCGATGCGCGCATCACATCGCTCACGTTCTGCATCAAGGACTGTAAAGGGAAGGATGCCGCCGTGACCGGAACAAGTGCGGTCCTTACCAAGGAGATGCACATGATGGTCCGGAACCTACCGCCCGGGACACCCTTTACCGTGAAGGTGGAAGTGGTGGATGGTAAGGGCACGGAGTGGAAGGTCCCTCCCGCCACCTACGTGTGGCGCGGCTAGGTCGTACCGGTCCCGGCGAAGGGCCCCGGCTCATGCGCCTATTAGCGTGGGGCCGGGGTCGCGCCGTTCAATGCGATCCATGTTCCACCACCGGACGCAGCGTATCGCTGGGATAGCGCCCCGATGGATCGGAGCTGTACGCCGGTTTCAAGCGATCCAGGAAATACATGTTCAGCTCGCCCTTTCCCTTCACACGGATCGGACCGCGTGGCTGCACTTCCACCAACTCCATCACCTGGGAGAAGGTGCTTCCGCTGATGTTGATGTGGCCGGCCTCGCTGTTCGTTTCCATGCGGCTGGCCAGGTTCACCGTGTCGCCCCACACATCGTAGGCGAATTTCTTCTCGCCCACCACACCGGTCACCACCGGGCCGCTGTGCAACCCGATGCGGATGGGCCACTCCACCAGGCCACGGGCCGCCCGGTCCGCATTGATGCGATCCACGGAATCCAGCATGGCGAGCGCCATCAGGATGCCACGCAGGGCATGATCGGAGGTCTCCTCCGGGATGCCGGCCACGCACATGTATGCATCGCCGATGGTCTTGATCTTCTCCACACCGTAGGTATGGCAATGCTGATCGAACTGCCGGAAGAAGAGGTCGAGGTCGGCCACCAGTTCTGTGCTGTCCATGAGGCTGCTGAAACCGGTGAAGCCCTTGAAGTCGCTGAAGAGCACCGTGACGCTTTCATAGCGCCGCGCCTCCGCAGTGCCTTTCATCTTCAGCTCCTCCGCGGTCGTCTCCGGCAGGATGTTCAGCAGCAGCCGTTCGCTGCGGTCCTTTTCGGTGGCGAGTTCGCGCGTGCGCTTCGCTACCATTCCCTCCAGGCGTTCGCGGTCCTTACGGAGCTTGCGTTCGCGGTAGCGTACGGTAAAGATCAAGCCGATCAACAGGAAGGCCCCGGCACCGAGGCGGAAGGGCAGTGTGGCCCAGAACGGTGGTGCGATGCTGAAGGTGTAGGTGACGGCTTCCTCCGTCCATACGCCGCTGCCGTTGCGGGCCATCACCTTGAAGGTGTAGTCGCCGGGCGGGATGTTGCTGTAGGTGATGCGGTTCGTCGCCGTGATGGGTGACCAGTCGGGGTCGTAGCCCTCCAGTATGTACCGGTAGCGCACGCGGTCCGGCTGTGCCAGCGAGATGCCCGTGTATTCGAAGGTGAGGTGGTTCTTGTTGTACGGCAGGTTGAGGCCCTCGGGCAGGCGCCCCGCGTTCACCGAGGTGCACCACGGCCGCCAGTCCGGGTCCTCGAAGAACAACTGCAGGTCGGTGATGTGTACGAGCGGCTCGCGCATGTCCCTCAGCACGCGACGCGGATCATAGTTCGTGGCGCCGATGACGCTGCCGAACCACAGCGTGCTGTCCTCATCCAGGAGGCAGGCATTGCGGAACGCCTGGATGCCATCGAAGCCTTCGCGCGGGCCGAAATGGTGGATGTTGATGATC
Source organism: Flavobacteriales bacterium (assembly GCA_024640205.1). GTDB lineage: Bacteria > Bacteroidota > Bacteroidia > Flavobacteriales_F > PHOS-HE28 > PHOS-HE28. The sequence goes on from JAHEFL010000373.1 coordinate 2,484, forward strand.
CGCTCCTGCAACACGTCCAGCTCCACCTGATGCAGGCTGCGCCGCGTGCCGACCCAGAGGTTCTCGTAGGCATCGAGCACCACGAATTCCACAGTGAGCGATTCCAGCCCGCGGTCCCGGCCGATGCTGTCCACCCGCGTACCGAGCACGCGGAACAGACCATGTCCGTTGGTACCTATCCAGAGGTTCCCTGCACCGTCCTGTGTGATGGAGTTGGCAGGGAGGGTGGAAAGGGACGCATGCCGCGCCACGGTCCATTGGCCGTTCTGCTCAACCGCATGGTAAAGCCCCTGTGAAGTAGCTGCCCATATGGTGTCCGCTCCGGGTTGTACATCGTTCACCAGCAGGTCCGCAAGACCCACTCGCGTGTAGTTTCCATCGCCGGTATCAACCCACAAGCCGTTCGCGGTACCCGCCCAGACCCGCCCCTGGTCATCGCGCCGCAGGGCGAACAGCCGCGTGGTAACAGGTGCCTTGGGCGGTGCCAGCGCGGTGAAGCGTTCCCCGACC
>JAHEFL010000374.1 GCA_024640205.1 Flavobacteriales bacterium
CTTGCCCTCCCATCCCAAGGTCATGAAGGAATGTGGTTGCCCACTCTCCTGAAGGGGATCGAAGGGGATCTGCATACCGCGGGACTTGAGATCTCAGCGGAGGATATTTATTCGATCAATCACGGTAGCATCAAGGATGCGATCGTGTTGTTCGGTGGTGGCTGTACGGCGGAGGTGGTCAGCGGCAAGGGTCTCATTCTCACCAATCATCATTGCGGATATTCCAGTATCCAGGATCATAGTTCGCTGGGATCGGACTATTTGAAGAACGGGTTCTGGGCGATGGCGCCGAAGGATGAACTTCGGAATCCGGGATTATCCGCCACCTTCATCATCCGCATGGAGGACGTGAGCGAGGACGTTCTTTCGGCACTGAAGGAAGGAATGACGGAGCAGGAACGGCGGGCCAAGGTTGCCGAAATATCGGGGGAGCTCGCCAAAAAGGCGAGCAACGGGACCCATTACGATGCGGTGGTCCGGCCTTTCAATTATGGGAATTCGTACTACGTGATCGTAACGGAGACCTTTCGGGATGTGCGATTGGTGGGTGCGCCACCCAGCTCCATCGGGAAATTCGGGGGGGACACGGACAATTGGATGTGGCCAAGGCATACCGGGGATTTCAGCGTGTTCAGGATCTATGCCGGTCCCGACGGACTGCCTGCGGACCCGGCAGATGGTAATGTGCCCTTCGAACCACGCCACGTTCTTCCGATCGCACTGGATGGCGTGGAGGAGGGTGACTTCGCGATGATCTTCGGATTTCCTGGGAGCACACAACGATACCTGAGCTCCTACGCGGTAAGACACGTTGTGGAGGTGCAGGACCCCATGCGTATCGCCATGCGGACCGCGAGCCTGGAAGTGATCAACAGAGCGATGCGACAAAGCGATCTTGCCCGGATCCAATATGCCGCTAAGCAGAGTTCGGTGAGCAATGCCTGGAAGAAGTGGAACGGCGAATTACGGGGATTGAAGGAGTTGAACACTTTGGAGGAGAAACGTCGGTACGAGGCCGCATATCGGGAGGCTGCGCGCGAAAAGGGCACCCCGGAATTCAGCGCAGCGCTGGATAATCTCGAATTGGCCTACAAGGAATATTCACCCTATGCGAACGCTAGGGATCTTTTCGTGGAGCTGTTCTATTATGGGCCTGAGGTCCTGCGATTCGCGGATGGGTTCACCAAGTTGGTCGACGAACACGAGAAGCTTGCGGAAGCAGGAGAGCTCGAAGCGGAGGTCGCAAGAATGAAAGCTTCGGTGGACGGGTTTTTCAAGGATTTTGATGTCGAGGTGGATAAGGGGATCATGAAAGCCTTGCTTCCGGTCTATCGTGGTTATCAGGATCCAAGCCTGGAGCCTGCCGTGCTGAAGGAGATCGATGAACGGTATGCAGGCAATGTGGACACCTGGGTTGACAAAGCGTATTCAGGCACCGTGTTCACCTCCCGATCATCGCTCACTGCAGCCTTGGAGAGATTCAATTCCCGGACCGCCATGAAGATGAAGGCTGATCCGATGTACCGCACGGCGCGAAGCCTGGTCTCCAATTTCCTGGAGCAGGTTAGGCCTTCCCACGCCACTATCAGTGACCGTATTGAGCGTTCCATGCGGGCTTATGTGAAGGGCATGGTGGAGTTGTTCCCGGACCGGACCTATTGGCCCGACGCCAACAGCACACTTCGTCTGAGTTACGGCAATGTGGAGGGGAGTGAGCCCAGGGATGCCGTAGTGTATGGAACGTTCACCACCTTGGATGGAATGATGGAAAAATACATTCCTGGGGACCCTGAGTTCGATCTTCCTGAGCGTCTGATGGAGCTGAACGCTAACCGGGATCACGGACGGTACGGCACCGAGAAAGGCATGCCGGTCTGTTTCACGGCATCACTTCATACCACCGGAGGCAATAGCGGCAGCCCGATCCTGAATGGTCGCGGGGAACTGGTCGGCATCAATTTCGATCGGACGTGGGAAAGTACCATGAGCGATATCCGCTTCGATCCCACGAAATGCCGCAACATCGCGGTGGACATTCGTTACGTTCTGTTCATTATCGAGAAGTTCGCCGGTGCGGGCCATTTGATCGAAGAAATGTCGATCGCGTCCCCGGCGGAAAGCCTACGTACCATCGAACTTCCCCTGCACCGATGAACACTTTGGAATGGTTGGAACAAGGCAATCGACTGTGCCGTAGTTTTCAGTTCAATGATTTCAGCGAAGCATTCGCATTCATGACGAGGGTGTCGCTCATTGCAGAGAAAATGGATCATCATCCCTCGTGGACGAACGAGTACGGCCGCGTCGATATTCGTCTGAGCACCCACGAGGCAGGGGATGTGGTGACCGAGAAGGACCACCGGATGGCGGAGGAGATCGACCGCCTCGTTCTGTGACCCGTGGATGGGTTGAGGAAAAAACAGAAGCCCCTGCAATGAGGTTTTGCAGGGGCTCCAGGGCAGTATATGGGTCGATCAGCTCGCGCTGGCTTCCACGAACGCTTTGATGCGAAGCACGGTCTCGCGTGGCTCGGTGTTCGCGATCACGGTAACCTGCTTGGTTTGGGCATTTTCCTGCTTACCTGGTTTGTACACCACCTCTATATCGCCAGTGGCACCAGGAGCGATGGGTTGTTTCGGATAGCTCGGTACCGTGCAGCCGCATGAGCCGGTCGCGGATTCAATGATAAGAGGCTCTTTGCCGGTATTGGTGAACTTGAAGATCTTCTTGTTCTCCGAGTCCTGACGGATGTTCCCGAAATCATGCTCATACGTACCGAAGGTCATTACGGTCTTCGGCGTATTGTCCACGGTTTCCGTGGTGACGGCCGTCGGGTCGAATGATTGTATAGCCGGAGTGGCGGTGGTAGCTGGATCCGCAACGATATTGCTCGGGGGATCATTTGAGCTTTCACCCTTGCCCATGAACTGGGTCGCGGCAAGAGCCACAAGGGCGATAGCGATCACGGAGAGCAGTGCGATCTGGAC
>JAHEFL010000375.1 GCA_024640205.1 Flavobacteriales bacterium
TCCTCCAAAGGACCGGACTCGCCTACTGGAACTACAGGGTACCGGCAGGCCATTGGGAAATAGGTCCGACCTGGGCCGATCCTTGGCGGGCTTCTGGTTTGAAGTCTTCCCTGACCCGTTGACTTTTTTCGGATCTCGTTGCGCACCGTGATCGATGGTCCGCAGCAGGCAGCTACCTTGTGCAGCGCCTGGCGTCCGTTGCTGCCGGGATCAACCCACACAGGATGGCGGACCAGAAGGAATTAGACGCGCACTACACGACCATGGACAAGATCTTCCGCCTCAGCTTGGGCGAGAAGGGAGGTTATAGTGGGGCCCGTTTCGACGGTGATTTTTCGCTCACCCTGGAACAGGCACAGGAGCGGAAGCACCAGTTCATCATGGATCATTGCAACATCAAACCGGGTGACAAGGTGTTGGACATGGGATGCGGTTGGGGTGCGTTCATCGACTTCCTGAACAAGAAGGGTGTGCATACGACCGGCGTGGTGCTGGCCGAGGGCCAGGCGATCGCCTGCCGGAAGAACGGATTGAACGTGCACCACATGGATAGCAAGGACATCACACCGGAGACCTTCGGAATGTTCGATGCGGTATGTGCCATGGGAAGTCCGGAGCACCTGTGCAGTGTGGAGCAGTTCCGGCAGGGCAGGCAGGAGGAGATCTACAGAACGTATTTCAAACAAGTGAGCGATCTGCTTCCGGTCGGTGGACGCTTCTATTGCCAGACCATGGTGTTCGGTCCGAACATGGTGAAGTTCGAGGACATCAAATTCGGGGAGACCAACGTATGGAAGAACCGGAAGGACTTCAGCGGTGAAGAACTAATGGACCTGGTCTGCGACGTTTTCCCGGGGTCGTGGTTACCCTATGGGCAGGAAGGCATGGTGGAGCCCGCCAAAGGGAATTTCAAGTTGATCTCATCGGATTCCGGTCGCCTGGATTACATCGAAACGATCGCGCGATGGACCGCGGCGTTCAATAAGTTCGACCTGCACAAGTATGCGCTTTATGCGACCCTTCTGCCGAAACTGTTCAACAGTGAATTCCGGAAATGGGTCCGGCGCTACCAGATCGCACCGAACTTACAGGTGTTCGAGCGGGAGATCTTCGAGCACTACCGCATGGTGTTCGAAAAGGTGAAGGACTGATCGCGGATCCTGTTCGGATCGTGAGCAGCGTTCGAGTGCTTGATGATGTCTTATTGGTACACCATTACTATTGAGAATGAGAGCAACTATACTCATCACCCTATTGGCACCGATCTGCAGTTCGGCCCAGAGTGATTATCTGGCTAATGACCCTATTTGGACCTTACACTCGGTATGCAATGACCCGAATTCGGGATGTCTGACAACGGACGACTATAATTACGTGCTCGGAGGCGACACCCTTATACAAGGACAGAGCTATGTGAAAGTGCTTCGCACAGGAATGGAGAGCTATATGTGGACGGGACCTCCGCCTCCTCCTTTACCACCGCCCACCTGTACGGGTTCCTTGTTTTATCCTGCCTATGTGTATGGATTTATCCGTCAGGATGGATACAAATTGTTCGCTTGGTACGAGGATGCGGACCAATTGCTGTTCGATTTCGACCTGGAGGTCGGGAGCGATCTGCCATTGACATTGACCAACTGGAATACGGACATCACTGTCAGCGCCGTCGACAGTTTCCTTGTTGGTGCGGAATGGCGCAAGCGATTTACCCTGGAGAACAGTTGGGCGCAATACATGCTGGAGGGGATCGGTAGCAGCCATGGACTGTTCGAACCGATCTCCAATTTCTTCGATTGCGGCTACGGCCTGACCTGCTTTGGACTGGGCAGCGAAGCGTTTTATCCTGAAGCGGGACCAGCTTGTGCGCTGATCACTGCAGTGAATGATGCCGATCTGCCGAGTTCCATTCTCAGGGTCTACCCTAACCCGGTACGTGATGAGTTGTCGATCCGTGTACCCTATGCGTTGATAGGGTCGGAGTTGATAGTGCGCGATGCATCAGGGCGTGGACTCCTGCGTGCACGGATCACCGGGGTACAGATGATCATGGATGTCCGTGAACTCCCAGGCGGGGTTTACACGCTTGTCCTGGACGGACAGGTCGAGCGTTTCGTCGTTTCGCGTTGAGTCGGTCGCTCCTTATTTGATCGTAAAGGGCCGGGAGCGATCCCGGCCCTTTTCATATGCGTGATCGGTCAAGATTTCGAGCCCGACCCAAGGATCATCCCGACGATCGCTCCGATGACGCCGCCTACGATCGCATTCACGATCACGTCGACCACAATGATCGTGGTGTTGGCATAGAGGAAGGTCATGGCCAGGAAATACATATCCATGCCGGCTGCAATGAGTGCGAAGAGGATGGCACCGGCCATGGCACCACCCATCGCATTGGTGACGCCCATTTTCCAGAGGGCCCATCCCATGAGGATCCCCCAGAATACGTTGGCCAGGATCATGGCGGCCATGTTCATTTCCTCCATCGGACGACTGTACCCTTCGATCGGGTTCATGTTCGCCTCGTAGTAGCCGTTCAGTAACATACCCCATACGATCCAGCCAATAAAGAAGCTGGCCACGGCAGCCGCAAGGGAAGCGAGTAGCATTTTCGTATTCATGATGGTTGGGTTTAGTGTTAATGTTCACCGAACCTACTGCCGTTCATGGACGATGGAGGAATGAATTGCGATCCTTCATCAACCGATCATTGGTGATGACGCCAACGCTGCAGTGTGCAGGATCCGTTGGACTGTTATTCGTTTTCCGATCCTTACAAAGCTCTCATTGAACCAGCGGAATAGACTGAAAAGACCCATGGATGCTGTGCATCTGTCGACAGGGACCGGACATTGGGATCTCATACAAAGATCATTTTGCCCAATGGTGCTCCCACACGCACCTGTTAACAAAAGTGAATGTATAGGACCCAGTGTCGCTACCACATGGGACTAGGTTTGTCCGGCACCGATCCGGAACTGGTATGG
>JAHEFL010000376.1 GCA_024640205.1 Flavobacteriales bacterium
ACCTGTTCGAAGTACGGGCACCCCTGGCCACCCCACTGAGCGCACAGCGTTTCACGGAAACATTGCGGGACCTGCTTATGGCGCAGAGCCCGCTGAAACTGGCCCGGGAGGAGGGCGACCTGCAATACAGTGGGGCCATCGTAGGCTATGATGTGCAGCCCGTGAACATCCAGGCCAATGAGACCGCAGCTCTGAACAGGCTGACGATGACCGCCAGCGTGATCTACGTGAACAGCCTGGACGAGAAGAAGAATGCCGAATTCACGGTAAGTCGCTTTGCGGATTACAGCAGTTCACAGGACCTCAGCACCGTGGAGGACCAATTGGTAACGGAGATCGGGAAACAGCTGGCGCAGGATATCTTCGATCGCACGATCGGGAAGTGGTGAACCGCGAACAAGGGAACAACGGACCTGGACAACTGTGGAACGCGAACGCTTGACGGAACTTCTGAACGACCCTTCGCAAGTGGGGCGTGAGGACCTTGCTGGATTGCGTGACCTGACGGCCCGCAACCCTTGGTTCACAGCCGGGCATCTCTTGATGGCGACCGGGGAACATGCGCAGGGTGATGTTCATTACGACAGATCCATGGGGATAGGCCGGTATCCGCTCCCCTAAGGATCCTGCCCAAGGACCCCGCACCGGGACCAGGGCCACTGAACACGGATCCGGAACCGATCGATGCGGTTCCCACTGAACCGGCGCAGGAGCAAGCTCCAACGTTCCCTGCGGAAGAAGTTGCGGAGCCCATCGTGGATGTATTGGATGACGAGATCCGCCGTTCCGCCCTGGCCAGCAGCTATGAATTGCTGATGGAGCACACGCCGGAGCAAGTGCTGCCTTCAACACCGGCAAGTGGAACAGGGTTCGGGTCTGAAGCGGAAGATCTTGAGCGCAATGTCCTCCATGAAGAGGCTGTCCCGATACCTGAACCACAGGTCAATTCAGAGATAACAACGGATGCACCCGCCGCCGCCGAACCAATTTCCGGTGCCACACGAGTACTATCCGGAGGCAGGATGCGCTTTACCGAGTGGTTGGAGGTCTCCAGCGGAAAGGTGGAGGTTGAATCCATCGAAGCACCCAGGCTGGCTGAAAGCGGTCCTTCCCCATCCATCGAGGCTGAACCTGGGTTTCCTGGAGGAACCGTGGACAGCAAGGCACTGATCGACCAGTTCATCCAACAAACACTTCCAGCACCCCGGCCAAAGACTGAGTTCTATACGCCCCAGCAAGCCGCGAAGCGCAGCTTGGACGATACGGCAGGCATGGTCACGGAGACCCTGGCGCGTATCTATGCGAAGCAGGGCAATACGGCCAAGGCGGTGGAAGCGTACCGTAAGCTCGCGTTGAAATACCCGGACAAAAGCGCTTACTTTGCGGCCCTCTCAAAAGCACTTGAGGAGCATTAGCACACGTTGACATGGTCGCCATTTCCATCATTATTCTCATTATTTGTGGCCTCCTGGCCCTTGTCGTTCTGGCACAGAATCCCAAGGGTGGTGGTCTGGCCGCAGGCTTCACCGGTGCCCAACAGATCGGTGGTGTGCAGCGTACCGCGGACTTCCTGGAGAAAGGAACGTGGACGCTGGCAACTGCCTTGATGGTCCTATGCCTGGTATCGGCCGCATTGCATGGCGGTAGCTCATCGGTGATCGATGATCTGGATACGCCTCCTGAGCAGATCGCACCGGAGTCCTTCGATCCCGAGCAGGGCGTTGCGGCACCTGAAGAGGACGCGGCCGAGGTGCCCGTCGTGCCTGAGTAGGTCCGGCCTTCCCGTTTTCCCGAGTCATTCAGTAGCCGCCCCTTGGGTCCAGGCAAGTTGCTTCGCGGCCCCCGGTCCGGTAGCATGACCCTGCCATGGACAATTGCATTGATCGACACCTTGGCAGCCTGGACCTGACGATCGAAAAGACCTTCGGGGCCGGTCACGGCAAAGTTGGCAGCTAAGCGCTGCTTCGGCCCCGTTGGCACGGGCATTGACGACCGCGCGGCGACGAACCTCTAAGTTCAAACCCTAATCGACCAAAACGAACGTCATGGCGACAAAAGTTAAACCGTTGGCGGACCGCGTACTCGTGGAAGCCGCCGCTGCAGAAGAGACCACCAAGGGTGGCATCATAATCCCGGACACCGCCAAGGAGAAGCCGCAGCGCGGAAAGATCGTTGCGATCGGAACGGGCCGTGTAGCGGATGACGGTAAGGTGACCCCGCTTGCCGTGAAGGTGGGTGATCAGATCCTCTATGGCAAATACAGCGGTACGGAGCTGAGCCTGGAGGGCAAGGACTACCTGATCATGCGTGAAAGCGACATCTACGCGATCCTTAACTAATAACCCTGGACGGGCGGGATCCCGGGTCAAACCCGGAATGACGAACGCCCCAACTCATTCCCCTAAGAAAATGGCAGCAAAGAACATTCAATTCGAAGTGGATGCACGTGACCGCTTGAAGCGTGGCGTGGATCATTTGGCGAACGCAGTGAAAGTGACCTTGGGACCGAAGGGTCGCAATGTGATCATCGACAAGAAATTCGGTGCACCCCAAGTGACGAAGGACGGTGTCACGGTGGCCCGCGAGATCGAGCTTAAGGACGCCGTGGAGAACATGGGCGCCCAGATGCTGAAGGAGGTGGCCAGCAAGACCGCCGATCAGGCTGGTGATGGCACCACGACGGCTACGGTACTGGCCCAGGCGATCGTTACCAGCGGACTCAAGAACGTGGCCGCCGGTGCGAACCCGATGGACCTGAAGCGCGGCATCGACAAGGCGGTGATCTCCGTGGTCGCTGAGCTCAAGAAGATGAGCAAGACCGTGGGTGATGACAATGCGAAGATCAAGCAGGTCGCGAGCATCAGCGCCAACAATGACGACACCATCGGCGCTCTGATCGCCGAGGCCATGGAGAAGGTGGGCAAGGAAGGTGTGATCACCGTGGAAGAGGCGAAAGGCACCGAGACCACCGTGGAGGTG
>JAHEFL010000377.1:0-846 GCA_024640205.1 Flavobacteriales bacterium
GACATCATGACCGTACAGGAGGCCGAACCGGACATCCATGCGTGGTTCACTGCTCATACCGGTATGGACCTGCGCTTGGTGTACATGCCGGACCGCTTACTCAGAGCCACGGACCGGGCCTACGCTGAAGGGATCACCTCCCTGAGCGATGGCTATCCCTATCTGATCATCTCGCAGGCTTCCCTCGATGATCTGAACGGTCGCTTGGAGATACCCGTACCCATGGATCGTTTTCGCCCGAACCTGGTGATCGCAGGTGGCACGCCCTACCAGGAGGATGACCGGAACAGGATCATGATCGGCAACCATCCGTTCCTTCTGGTGAAGCCCTGCGCACGGTGCGTGGTGACCACTACGGACCAAAGGACCGGAACACGTAGCAAGGAACCACTTCGTACGCTGGCCACCTACCGGGCCCGGGATGGCAAGGTCCTTTTCGGCATGAACGCCATGGGGCCAGCAACGGGTGTCCTTCGCGTTGGCGATCTTGTGTCCTCATGATCCATTCCATCCTTGCCGACAAACCGACCCGGCTCTACCTCGTGCTCGGAGGGTTCTTCGTGGCAAATGCCCTGTTGGCCGAAATGGTCGGAGTGAAACTGTTCCAACTGGAGGACCTTCTGGGCATCTCCAAAGCCGACTTCACCCTTCTGGGGCAGCCGCATCTCAGCTTCGTGCTGAGCGTGGGGGTATTGCCCTGGCCGATCGTCTTCATCATGACCGATGTGATCAACGACTACTACGGAGTCAGGGGCGTGCGTTTCCTTACCCTGCTCACCGCGGGCCTGATCGCCTTCGCCTTCGTCGTGCTCTATCTGAGCATTCATATGCCACCGGACATGAACT
>JAHEFL010000377.1:856-2961 GCA_024640205.1 Flavobacteriales bacterium
TGGATCGCGAGCAGCGCGACCAAGGGGGTGCCCGATATGCAGGCCGCCTTCACGGCCATTTTCGGTCAGGGCATGAACATCATCCTTGGCTCGCTCACCGCTTTCGTTCTTGGCCAGTTGGTGGATGCCATGAGCTTTCGTTGGTTGAAACGCCGCACCGGGGACAAACGCATCTGGCTGCGCGCCACAGGAAGCACCCTGATCAGCCAGTTGATCGACAGTTTCGTGGTGACCTATGTGGCCTTCTGGCTCTTTCGCGACATGACCTTCGCCATGGCCACCGCGCTCGCGCTCACCGCTTACGGGTACAAGTTCGTGGTCGCCATCCTGAGCACCCCGGTGATCTACCTGGTGCATGCCGGAGTGGAACGCTATGTCGGCAAAGACAAAGCCCTGTCCATGAGGGCCGCAGCCTTGAAGCGCGCTGATGAGCAATAGGGCTCAGCCTCCCGGCGGGGTCCACTTCTCCACTGTGTTCCCAACAGGTGCTACGGTGCGCAGGTAGTCATAGACGGCCCCAAGGTCCTGTTCGCTCATACCGCTGTACATCGTCCAGGGCATTACCGTTTGCATTTGGCCACCGGCCCAATCCACCGGGGGTGCCACATAGCCGCTATCCGCATACTGTCTGAACTTCATGAGGAAGACCTCCTTGCTCCACGCGCCGATACCAGTGGGATCCGGGGTGATATTGGGCGAACGGACCACCGCGCCGTTCGGAAAATGGAAGGCGAAACCCCCTGCAAAGGGTTCACCCACCTTCTTGCCCTTCTCCATCTTGGTATGGCATTCCACACATCCTGCCGCATTCACCACATAGGCTCCATAGGCCACCGCATCCGATGGGTCGGGACGCGGTGTCGGGTGTGCAACCTCCGGAATCGTGTGCATGATGATGTTGACAGGAAAGTCCGCTTTGGACGCTTTCGGAGAGTTCTCGACAGGATCCAAACTGCGCAGGTAGGCGATCAGGCTGTAGATATCCTCCGTATCCATCTTGTTGTAGTAAGGGTAAGGCATCACCGGGAAGAAGGGGTGACCATCCCGGCTCACGCCACTTGTGATCGCCCGATAGATCTCCCCATCGCTCCATGCGCCGATACCGAACGGCGTGATGTTCCGTGCGTAGAATTCCCCTGGGAACTCCATGCTCTGATCGAACTTGTCCCCACCAGCTCCTTTGGTGCCCGCCGAAGGGGGCGCGGAGAACCGACTCCAGTCCCGCTCACTGTGGCAATCCATGCAAACACAAACGTGGTTCGCTAAATATTCACCGCGTTCCACACGTGCCGGTGTCACCTCCACCCTGAGATCCTGTTGCACCGGGATATCCGGCAAGGCTTTCGTGACATACACGATGACACCGCCAAAGACGAGGATCACCAGAAGCAGAAGAACGCCTATGACCTTGAAGACCTTTTTCATGTGTGGAAAGTGGTTGGTGAGGTATTCGAAAGTAGGTTTTCCGGGGACAATTGCAAGAACCACCGTTCCAAGGTGCACACCGCACTTTGCTCGACCGTCCTCAACGGATCCCTTAATTTCAAGGCGACGAACGTGGGAAGCGACGCCGATCCGTGCTTCTTGTCCACCCGGCGACATTTTCCCCTGAACACACCACGGAACTTTGGTGTTACCACACCGGATGATCACCGCAACCTCGACCACGGCCATCACTTCCTTGTTGGAACGTTTTCATCGGGTCCGTGAACGCACGATCGAACTATGTGCCCCCCTGCGTGTGGAGGACCATGTGGTGCAACCGATCGTGGACGTGTCGCCACCGAAATGGCATCTGGGCCATACCACCTGGTTCTTTGAGCAGTTCCTGCTGGTCCCGTCGAAAGGCTATGTGGTCCATGACCCGGCCATGGCCTTCGTGTTCAACAGCTACTATGAAAGTGTGGGTGCCCGAGTACTGCGCACCGATCGCGGGAACCTGACACGCCCGTCCGTGGAGGAGGTCCATGTCTATCGAGCGCATGTGGACAAGCACATGGAAGCCTTGCTTGAAGGTGGCCTGGACGCGAACCAGGAGCATATCCTCACACTCGGTCTGAACCATGAGGAACAACACCAGGAACTGCTCCTGACGGACATCAAGT
>JAHEFL010000030.1:0-3998 GCA_024640205.1 Flavobacteriales bacterium
GGCCCATACCGGTCGGTTGGCGCCACTTCAGGAACTTGCCTATGTGCGTGAGTTGATCAGCGCCAGATTTGCGGCATTGGCCGACCTGCTCGCTGCCTTCTTTTCACAAGAGCAACGGCGGGAGGTGTTCGCCACGGGCTCGGTAGCATACGGATTCCGGGAGATCCTTTCCGATCGTCTGCTCGACCGCGGGATGACCTTGTCCACGGTGGTGCCCGACCCCTTACCTGGCCTGGTGCGTTATCACCAGGGTCTATAACGGACCGGGTGTTCCTTTCACCTGTTCCGTGAACCGCTGGAACGCCGCCTTGTTCCGTTCCGCACCAATGCTCCGGAGTACGCGTCCGCGTTCAACCGCCGTAAGGTGCCAGCTTAAGGAGATCTGCTCGTCCTCATCATGCTTCAATTCAAGGTCGATGACGTCCAAGGGGAAGGTGGTCCAACCGCTGGCCTGCTGAAGCATAAGATCATAATCCTGGTCCTGGATCCGGATCACATTGTCGTAGAGGCTGCCCACCGGATCGAAGAGCCGGCCGATCAGCGAGGCACTGTTCGGTCTCACTTCCAATTCCTTCTGCGTATCCCTCAATTGAAGGATCACCACACCGCTGGTATGTTCCGCGATCCATTCCCTGAAGGTGTACAGGAAAGCCAGTGAAACGCGGTAGCCATAGTTGTCCCTGGCACCGGCATCCATCACGCGCATGGGTGGCTCGCTCGGCAAAGTGACGATGGGTGTGATGTAAGGGAAGGTCGCGTTCATGCGCAGCGCACTGCTCAGTTTCAGGCGTGGCGCACCTTGCGCTGCGAACAAGCGGCCGAATTCGATGGATTCCGCATGTCCATCGCTACGGATGGGGTCCTGCGGGTCGATCCGGGTGAGGTACGCTGCTGGGTTCGATGTGATCAGTAAGCGCCGTCCGTCGTTGTTGGATACCGGGTTGATCACCAGCATCGGGATCCGGGCTTCACGCTCCGCGTCGGCCAATTCGTGCAGCCGCACATCCAGCAGCCCCCGGGTGTTCTGGTTCAGTCGCTTCTCGAAGGCATGCCCCCGGTCCAAAGTGTAGCTGCGATCCTCATCACGCACCTTCCGGTAGCGTATGAACATGTCATTGGTCACGAAACTGAACGCCACCGGGTTCAGCATGTCGCTGCTCAGTTCATCAAGCAGCTCAGGAGCGAAGCGGTCCATACTACCGCCTTGTTGTTCGTGGAGGTAGAGCTGGCGGAAATAGGTGGCACCGATCAAACCTCCCGATGATCCCGTGATCAGGGCGGTCCGGTCCATCAAGCTGCCGTCCACAAGGCTGTCCGCATATTGCAGGCAACGGAAGCTCCAGAGCAAGGCCCGCAGACCGCCTCCGCTGCAATGGACCACGACCAGCTTCGGTGCTGCTCCGTTAATGACAAGCGCTTCGTTATCCTTCCGCCAGCGCTCCAATGTGGCGATGAAGGCAAGGGAATCCCGATGGATGGCTGCCCGGTCCTTCGCTAGGGCATTGAGGGTGCTCAGGTCATATGGCGCCGGTTCCACAGTGTATTCCAGGCCCACTGCCTGGTTGTCATAGAACAAGGCATCCGTACGGTGGCTCAACAGGTTGACCATCACGATGACCCCGATGATCACCGTGCCTGTCCATCCGTGCAACCAGCTGAATACGGCGCTGATGATCATGAGCAGCATGGTGAAGAACAGGATGGTGCTGGCACTTGCCGGAATGGCGAACAAGCGCAGGTCGCTGAAGGCTCCCAGCAGGATGAAGGTCATCACCAGCACCACTTCGAAGATCGATCCGTTGATGTGGTTCTGCCAGAGGACGTCGCGCAGGAGTTCCTTGTCGTAGTGCGCACTGCTTCGCGCCAGCTTGATCTGCATGTGCGGGGTGAGGTAGGTATCCACACGCCAATGTTCCGTACGCTGCGCACGGCGCAGCCATCGGGAGGCTTTCCTTTTCTCGGCTCCACCAACCGGAGGTGTGGCGTGCTGCGGGCCAATGATATCCATCAATGGTTCCGTTGGTCGGTATTCATCCGCCTGACGCCCCAAGAGCTTGTTGATGTCCGTGTTCGTGCTGGTGAAATAGAGCAAGGCTAGTCCAAGGAACAGCCCTATGCCGGAGAGGAACCCTCCCAGGTTGACGGCGATCTCACCAAGCGGAACAAGTTCCTGGGTGTATTGGAAGCGCGCCGAGCACCATAGGAAGGTGAGTATGTACAGCACCGGGATGGTCGCGTTGTTCACATTGAACTTCAGAAAGGGACGCGCCAAGGTGGCGATGAACGGGAACCGGTATCCGTGCATCGCATAGCTGTACAGGTTGAAGGCCGTGATGAACCCACCCAGGGCGAAACCCGTGAGCGCATAGGAGAAGAAACCGACCTTCCCGAAATATTCCGGGTAAAGAAAGAGGTAGGGGATCCCGTACTTCACCCCGATGCTTTCAGTGGCGTATCCGAAGAGGATCAGCCAGGCGAGCAGAAGCATGTGATTCTTCTTCACGTGCAGCAGGAAGAGCTGCAAGGGGAAGAAGTAGATCACCCGCCGCATGCGCTGGCGGTATGTAAGGGTGGCCGTCATTCGGGCTCGGGCGTACAATGTATACGCCGAATAGCGACCCTAAGTTGTTGCTACTGGACCTTTGCCAGGGTGAGTTCCATCACCTCGGCCTCCAACGTCCCGACCTGGGTCTTCAAAGCATCCGCTTCCTTCAGTACCTTCTGTTTGTAGGGTCCATCCTCCAAGCCTGCACAATTGATGCGCACGTTGAGGTAGGCACCCAAGGCACCGGTCCGTGCGCATAGCGCTCCCACGCCTGCATCACTCACACTGGCTTGAAGGCCGGAGATCGCCATGGCCTTCATCAACGCCATGCTTTCCACACAGACCTGCATGGTGCGCAATGGGGTGTTGATGGCACCCTTGGTGGCCTCCAGGATGGCCGCCGATCGCACCTCCTTTTCTTCGGCGTTCCCTTTCGGAAGCCCGAATGCTGCAAGGATGCGATCGAATGCGCGCGTGTCCTCATCCACCAGGAACAACAATTCGGTCCGCAACCGTTCTCCACTCACCGCCACTGCACTGAATTCCTCCCAGCGCTCATCCCAACCCCGCTTATGGGCGCTGAGGTTGGCCACCATCGTCCCGAGGGCTACGCCGAGGGCGCCCACGTACGCTGCTACGGAACCGCCGCCTGGCGCGGGGCTCTCACTCGCGGTCTCTTCGGAGAAGCGTTTCAGATCCATGCGCACCAGTCGCTCCTGGGCGGCATCCTCCAGCATGTATTCGATCACCTTCTTCTCCGGCTCGAAGGGTGCCAGGTCATCCAACCCCAGCGATTTCACCGCGATCTTGATCTTTTCCCGCTCCGGGATACCCAGGCTCCTTTCCTGCTTTCGCAGGTAGTGATCCGCAGCATCCAGCAGGCTCTGCTTCGGTATCAATCCCACCAATTCGCTACCCGTTACGCGTATCCCTCTCTCCTCGGCACTCTTGCATGCCTCATCGAATGCCAGGTGCACCGGTGTAACCGTGATGTCGGTCAGGTTCAAGGATAGCTGTGCGATCCCATATTCCTCGATGTACCAGCCGATCCCCTTCACCGCCTTCAGTTTCCCGGGGATCTTGACGGGCTCTCCGTTCGCATCGTTCACCACCTTCCCCGTCAGGGGATCACCCTCCCGCTTCACCCGGCCGGCTTCCCGCAGGTCGAAGGCGATGGCATTCGCGCGCCGCGTGCTCGTGGTGTTCAGGTTCACATTGTACGCCACGAGGAAATTCCTGGCTCCTATGGCAGAGGCACCGCTGCGTGCCACGCTGTCCGTGAATTCGGCCGGCCCGAAGTCGGGCTTCCAGGCGGGATCCTTCAGCTTGGCACCAAGACCTTCATACTCACCGCTGCGGTTGTTCGCCAGGTTCCGGCGTTTCTCCTCGCTTGCGGCGAATTCGTAACAGTATACCGGGATACCGAGTTCCTTACCTACTCGTTCCGCCAGCT
>JAHEFL010000030.1:4008-10271 GCA_024640205.1 Flavobacteriales bacterium
GCTTGCGGGCGAAAGCCGCCGTCTCCTCCATACTGATGCCTGCGATGGGTACCAGCGGGCATACGTCCGTGGCTCCGAATCGCGGATGCTCGCCGCTGTGTTGGCGCATGTCGATGAGCTCCTGCGCCTTCTTCATCAACCGGTAGGCTGCTTCGATCACGGGCTCCGGTTCACCCACGAACGTGATCACCGTCCGGTTCGTGGCCTTACCTGGGTCCACGTCGAGCAACCGCACGCCTTCCACGGTGGTCACCACCGAGGCGATGGCATCGATCTTGGCCCGGTCCCGGCCCTCACTGATGTTGGGAACACATTCGATCAGTCGCTGTTGCATGGCAGTTTCATTGGGGTCGCAAAGCTAACGGGACAAGCCGAGGTCACACGGCTCATAGCTGACCCTTCACGGGCCCATGGATCAAGGAATGAAAATGCTGACCGTGTTGTTGAGCATGTGCAGCAGGACGGCCACCCAGATGCTGCCGCTGCGGCTTCTGGCATAGCCCAGCACCACGCCCATAGGCAGTATGAGCAACATGATGGTCCATTGGTACTGCAGGTGCATCAGTGCAAATACTCCAGCCGTAATGGCGATGGCTTTATGCTCATCCAGCATGTGCCGCAGCGATCCGTAGAACAGGCCACGCAACAGGAATTCCTCGAAGAGCGGGGCCACGATCCCCACGCCGAGAATAAGCTTCCATCGCTGGCTGGTGGTGGCGAGGACCTTCTCCATGAAGTCCGTGTCGAACGCAGTGGTGGACCGTCCGAGGATCTCGATGGCCAGGGCCAGCAGCAGGAAGATGCCCAGCCAGCGCAATGTGACGGTCAATTTGGCGCCCTGTAGGCCAAGGAACCCGGCCATGCGAGCACCCTTCCAACGGCGCACTGCCACGAGCAGGAAAAGAAGGGCGGCGATGCCGCTCCACAGTGCGGCTGCGGAAACCACATCGCCATGTGTGACGAATCCTTCCATCAACGTGTGGAAAGAGGGATCCTTCAGAAGGCCGAAATGAAAGCCTCTTTCTGCCAATTCAGGAGTGTGGGCGATGACCTCCACCATGAAGACCCCGGTCTGGACCAGGAAGAAGACGAGCATGGTCAGCGCGAAGAGGGCCATGCCGCGTGCAAACTCCAGTCCGGGTGGAGGTACGAACGTGGGGCGGATGGCCTCAGGCGATGGCTGTTCCGGAGCGGATGACTTTTCCATCGATGAGTACGGTATCCAGATGATCCTGCCCGAAGGCATAGGGCAGGTAGGCCAGGGACGGCACTTCCTTGGTGATGAGGAGGCTGGCACGTTTGCCCACCGTGAGGCTGCCCAACTCCTGTTCCACGGTCATGGCCGCTGCTGCGTTCAAGGTCATGGCTTGGATCGCTTCTTCGGGTAGCATGCGCAGTTGGATGCAGGCCAAGGACAGGACGAAATTCATGTTGCCGCTCGGGGTGCTCCCCGGATTGTGGTCCGTGGCAAGCGCCAGGGGTAGGTCCTTGTCCATCAGTTCACGTGCGGGTCCATAAGGGATGCGCAGAAAGAAGGAACAAGAAGGGAGGAGCGTGGGGATCGTTCCCGAACCGACGAGCGCATCGATGTCCGCAGGTTCCATCACCTCCAAGTGGTCCACGCTCAGTGCCCCGTGTTCCACAGCGGCTTGCACACCCCCGATGCTGGTGAACTGGTTCACGTGCACCTTGCCGCGCAGACCGTGTTCCGCACCGGAGGCAAGAACCTGCTCCATTTCCGATACGGTGAAATAGTTGGTCTCACAGAAGACATCCACGAATTCCGCCAGGCCTTCCCTGGCCACCTGCGGAATAAGTTCCTCGCAGATCAACCGGAGGTAGGCGGCACGGTCCTCCTTGAATTCGGCCGGCAAGGCATGGGCTGCAAGGAGCGTGGTGCGGATCTGCAGGGGCATTTCTTTCTTCAAGCGCGCCGCCACACGCAACATCTTCAGTTCGCTACCCAGGGTGAGGCCATAGCCGCTCTTGATCTCCACGGCAACGGTGCCCTGCTGCATCATCCCTTCCAACCGGGCCTTGGCCTGCTCGAAGAGGTCATCCTCACTCATGCTGCGGAGCATGCCTGCACTATTCAGGATGCCACCGCCGCGCGCTGCGATCTCCTGGTAGCTGAGGCCCTTGATGCGGTCCACGAATTCGCCATCGCGAGGCGCCGCGAAAATGCTGTGAGTGTGCGGGTCGCACCACCCTGGCAATACGTAACGGCCCGTGGCATCGATCACCGTGAGGTCGGTCCAGTCCGCGATCCCTGGAAAGTTGCTCATGCTGCCGAGCCCTGTGATGCGGCCGTTCTCCGTGGTCAACCATCCATCGGCGATCTGTGGCAGGTTGGCCATGCTTCGGCCGGGCACGCGGCCTTGTCCGGCGGGGTGGGTGCCTACCAGGGCTTTGGCGTTCTTGATCAGCAACCGCGACATGGGTGCAAAGAAAGGTCCGGCGAGGAGAATATGGAGAGCGATGATGACGACCATGCTGCGCATGTGGTCAGTGAGCGCTCGAACGGCCACGGATCGCTTCGCGCTAATCCCGGATCGGGTCCGTGACTTCGACGGTTCCCGCCAAGGCGTTCAGCATACCGTTAAAGACCAGGCCGTGGAAGGGGAGCACCGCGAACCAGTAGAGCCGGCCGAGTATTCCTTTGGGCCTGAACGTCGCGGTCTGGATCAGTCGATCGCCTTTGAGGTTGAACTCAAGCCACGCTTCACCCGGCAGTTTCATTTCAGCAAAGAGCAACAGGCGCCCTTCCTTTTTATTCGCGTACAACACACGCCAGAAATCCAGCGCATCGCCGGCTATGAGATCATCCCTGTGCGTCCTTCCCCTGCGAAGGCCAACTCCGCCGAACAGTTTATCCAGATAGCCGCGCATGCGCCACATCCAGTTCCCGTAATACCAGCCTCGATCGCCACCGATGCTCCAAATACGCTCAAGGGTTCCCGCCGGGTCGGTAGTGTTGCACTCCCGCTCATCCACGAAGCAGCCGTGCCTGGGAACATGAAGGAATTCGCCGAGGGTCCGGTCGAACCGGCTGCTCACCAGTGAGTCTTTCCAACTCGATACCACCTCGTTGGTCTCGATCTTTTGCAAGGTGCGTTCGAGCATTTGATCGTAGGACGATGGCTCGATCCCCAGGATACGGGCCAGTTCATCGTTCCGGCAGATCACCTCCACGTGCATGCTTGCCACCAACGAGGATGCTAACGTGTACGAGGTCGAAGTGACGAAGTACAACCAATACGAGGACAGCCGGGGCGTCATGACCGGTACGATGAGGATCCGTCGCTTCAGGCCACGCGCCTTGGCATAACCTAGCAGCATCTCCTTATAGGACAGTATGTCCGTACCCCCGATGTCGAAGTTCCTGTCGAAGGTCCGCTCGTCGTACAAGGAGCGTGTGAGGAACGCGATCACATCACGGATCCCGACGGGTTGACACTTGGTGTGCAACCATTTCGGAGCGATCATGACAGGCAGCTTCTCGACCAGGTCGCGGATGATCTCGAAGGATGCACTTCCTGATCCGATAATGATGCCGGCCCGCAAGGTGGTATGATGGTACTTGCCCAGGGCGAGTTCCTGCTCCACGGCCCGGCGTGATGCGAGGTGCTCGGACAGGTCCTCTTCATTGATGATGCCACTGAGGTAGATCACATGCCTGCAGCCCGTCCCATCCATGCACCGTCTGAAGTTGCGCGCGGCGCGGAGTTCCATTTCGCGGTACTCCGCAGTGCCGGACATGGAGTGCATGAGGTAGTACGCAGCATCCACCTCGGCAGGCAGGTTCCGGAGCGTATCCTCGATCAGGAAATCCACCTCTACGACCTCCAGGTGCTGCAGCAAGGAGACAGGCGGAGCAAAACGTTCCTTGTCCCTCACGCAGCAGATCACGTGATGCCCTTCCGCTATGAGCGATGGGAGCAGGCGTTGTCCGACGTAACCGTTCGCTCCGGTAAGGAGGACCCTCATCCCCTGATGCTTGACATACCGCCGTCCACGTGAATGATCTGTCCCGTGATCCAGGATGCCTTATCGGATAGCAGGAATGCGGCCATTTCCGCAATGTCGCTCGTCGATCCGATGCGTTTCAAGGGATGCCTGGCCGCGTTGGCATCACGTTTCTGATCGGTGCTGAGCAAGGGTGCTGCAAGGGGCGTATCCGTCAACGACGGTGCGATCGCGTTCACACGCATCTTCGGTGCGAATTCCGCGGCGAGGGAGCGTGTAAGCCCTTCCAGGGCGCCCTTGGAAATGGCCACCTGGGCGTGGTAGTTGAACCCGTTCTCCACTGCAACGGTGCTGAAGAACACGACGGATGCCTGGTCCGAGGCCTTCAGACGAGGCAGCACCTGCTGCAGGAGCCGCACCCCTCCGATCACTTGCAACTCCAGGTCCTTGCGCAGTTCATCCGGCGTCATCCGGGCAAAGGGCTTCAGGTCGATCCGACCGGGACAGTAGACGAACCCGTCCAGAACATCGGGGATCCGGTCCAGATCGAGCGTTCCTTCCAGCACATCGAGTTGCTGCGCCTCACCTACGGCCTGGGCCGCATTCGACCTGAACGTGGAGAATACCCGGTCGCCTCGTTCAAGCAGCATCGTGCCAAGCGCGTTGCCGATACCGCTGGAGGACCCGATGATCAGATGGTTCTTCATGATTGTGCTAAGAGAACAATGAATGCAATGAACGGTTCAGATATCCGGAACCCTTCGGACTGGAACCACTCTCCGTTTTTCAGTGCGGATAGGGCAATGCGGAACGCACGCGAAGCAAATGACCATCGAAGCCTGACATACCCGCTCACCACTGCACGGCTTAAGGGCATTGGTGTTCTTTTTGACCAGGCGCGATAGGAGAGCAATGGAAAGGCGGGTCGTTCGAATGCGATCATGGAGAGGGGCGATCATGCTTCCGCTATTCGGAACGGGTAACGGCTTACGTTGAAAAAGATCAGCACCCGCGAACAAGACGGGATCGGATGGGACCATTCGATCTTGTCGATCACTAGCACGAGCAGAACGAGACGATCACCACCCGCGCGCCTTTCAGCTTCTCCAAGATCCGGTCAATGTCCTCGTCCCGTTGTTGCTCCAATTGTTCCAATGCCTGCTCGGCTTCCCGGTGCTCAGGTCCATCCGCCCATTGCATGATCTCCTGCAGTTCATTCATCTGGACCTGGTACCGATCGTCATCGACCTTCATCTCCTCCAACACAGCGTCGGTGCGCTCATCACGGGCATGGACGAAAACCTGGTGGCTGCATGAATATCCGTTCACCGCAACGTTCTGCACGGGTGCTTCCTTCATCCATGCCGTATCTCCGATCGTATGGTCACTGCTTATCCCTTCCAAATACCAGAAGTCTATCATCTCCAGGATCTCGATCGACCGGATGTCCGCGAGCGGGATCGAATCCTTGTCAAGCAGGCCATGGACCTCGCCCCATTCGCTTCCCTCGTTCATGGTGTAGCGGTACGTGATCCGGTGCCGGAAGAAGACCAACGTATCGTTCTCCAGGTTATCGAGCATGTCGAAGCGGGAAAGAACATAACCCTGGTCCTGGATCGAGTCCTGATCGAAATGGGCGCTTGCCACATACACGTGACCAATGAACTTCGACTGGTCCATCCCTTCCAACGCGAACTGAATGAACCAACCGTTGTATTCCGCAGCCGCCGAACCGGAACACGCCATACCAAGAAGTAGCGTGAGAATTTTCGTCGGGCCCATCTTAGCGTTCCTCGTGCATGATCTCGTACTTGATCCCGTCCGGGTCCTTGAAGAAGAGCGCGTAATAGCGTTCCCCATGCTGGGGATAGTATCGCGGTGGTTCCACGATCAGGGCACCGGCCGCCTTCACCTTTGGATAGAGCGCATCGATCGCTAACGGAGAATCGGCCCTGAAGGCCAGATGGTGAAGGGCCCCAGGTCTTCTGCGGTGGACGTTCTCCGTTCGGAGACCTTCCCTCGGTGAGTTGATCCCGATGGTCAGTCGCGGATGCACATATTCCACCACATCGAATTCATGCGCCGCCACGCGCCCCTTGTTCTTCTTGCCGAGGTCGAATCCGAGAACAGGCATCAGCTTATCGTAGAACGCTTCCGCGGCCTCCATATCCTGCACGGTGATCTGGATGTGGTCGATGATCGGTTCCATACGCTTCTCAGTGGGACTCGAAGGTGTCGAATTCGGAACGCTCGATCACCACGGTATGCATACCGTTGGTGATCAATGCGTTCTCCAG
>JAHEFL010000378.1 GCA_024640205.1 Flavobacteriales bacterium
GGAAGCCTTTGCGGAAAAGCTGCACGAGGTGGTTAGGAAAGAACTGTGGGGTTATGAGGCGCATACCTACACCAACGAGGAATTGATCAAGGAGGCGTATCAAGGTGTACGTCCGGCACCGGGCTACCCGGCTTGTCCGGATCATACTGAGAAGCCCGAACTATTCCGGTTGTTGAACGCGACGGAGCACACCGGTATCGAACTCACAACGAGCCATGCCATGAGCCCGGCCGCATCCGTCAGCGGTTGGTATTTCGCACATCCACAGGCCAAGTACTTCGGGGTGGGCCGCGTGGCCAAGGATCAGGTGGAAGATCTCGCTGCGCGCAAGAATATGCCCGTGGAAGAGATGGAACGTTGGTTGGCCAGCAACCTGGCCTATGATCATTTGGCCGTTGATGCCTGAGATTTGAGGATGGACCGTACGCTTCGCATAGCTATTCCGTTATTGGTCGCCTTACTGGCCGGCCCGCTAGTTGGACAGCAGCTGACCCAGGAGAACGGGGATTGCACGGGTGCCATTTTCATCAAGGACTCCCTCTTCCATCAATCCGAAGCGGTACGT
The DNA here is from genome assembly GCA_024640205.1 of Flavobacteriales bacterium. Lineage (GTDB taxonomy): Bacteria > Bacteroidota > Bacteroidia > Flavobacteriales_F > PHOS-HE28 > PHOS-HE28. Next base: position 566 of record JAHEFL010000378.1, read on the forward strand.
GGTGTCGGGAATACCTTGGAGATCAGGGAGAACCCCAAGGAGGATCTGCAGTGGTTCGAGCGTGAACATCACACCACGTGGTACAAATTCCGGGTGCCGCACACCACCACGCTCACGCTCGACATCATACCGGAGAACGTGGAGGATGATATCGATTTCCTGTTGTTCGAAGGTTCGATCCCGGGCATCTGCGAGAAGATCGCGGATAAGGAGGTGAAGCCTTTGCGCAGCAACATATCACGGAACAACAAGGACATCGGTTCGCGATGCGGGTTGGCCAAGGATGCGGTGAACGATTTCGTACGCAGCGGTGTGGGTAGCAGCTACAGCCGGGCCATCGAAGTGCAGGGTGGCGACCTTTTCTACCTGGTGATCGATTACCAGGACCGTCCACTGGCCGGTTACACCATCCAGTTCCACTATGACCCCCCCGCGGAGCCGGTGGTGGATGAGAAGGAGAAGCCACAGCAGAAACTCGTCATCGACATCGTGGACGCGAAGACCGGGGCGCCGTTGGAAGCGAATCTGGCGATCGATGGAATGGTGTTCGACAAAGTGGTCGAGGCCAAAGGCGCCAGCCATTACGAGTATTCCATGGATACCTACCGCAATCTGCGCATCGGTTGTGTGAAACAGGGGTATATGTTCCAGACCGTACGCGAGAAGGGATCCACCGATCCCGAGGTGAACGTCAAGATCCTGATGAAGCCGATCGCGCCCGGGGAGCAGGTGGTACTGGATGATATCCGCTTCGTGGGCAACGAGAACAAGGTGATGCGCCAGAGCGAAGCCTCCCTGCTGATGTTGCTCCAGTTCATGAACGAGAACCCCAACGTGAGCGTCGAGATCCAGGGGCATGTGAACGGCCCGACGTACAAGAACAAGCAGGAATTCATCGAGCTGAGCATGTCCCGTGCGCGTACAGTCTATGACTTCCTCCTCGTCAACGATATCGGACCACGCCGTATCAGTTACGTGGGCATGGGGAATTCCGAGATGATCTACCCGTCCCCCAAGAACAAGGAGGAGAGCGAGGCCAATCGCCGCGTGGAGATCAAGGTGCTGGGCATGTGACCGCACCATCCGCCACGCCCTTCCACCGTTCGTCATAAGCGCTCCCTGCAGGGTCCCTCTCCCGGTAGTTTTGTCCATTCCGGTATCCCGGTCCGGATGAAACCAACCGTCATGCGTTATATCCTAATACCCCTTGTTTCGTTGCTCTGGTCCTTCTCATTCGCCCAGCAGGCCATGACACTTGAAGAGTGTCTGGCACGAGCGGAGGAGACGAACCTTTCCGTGATCAATGCCATGCTGGACGCCGAGATGGCGGATGCCACACATGAGCAGACCAAGTGGGAATTGATGCCCGACCTGAACGGCTTCGCGACCCATGGCTACAACTTCGGGCGGGTCGTGGACCGCTTCACCAACACCTTCGCCAACGACCGCGTGCGGACGAACAATTTCTTCCTGAGCAGCGATCTGGGGATCTATGAAGGTGGGCGCAAAATGAACCGCATGAAACAGGCCATGCTTGATGCACAGAGCGCAGAGGAATTGGTGGAGAATGCATTGAACGTGGTTCGCGTGGAGGTCGTGCAGGCCTTTCTGGATGTCCTTGGCCTGCGCGAGCGGATCAAGGCCAGTGAAGCACAGGTCGCCAATACACAGGAGCAGCTTACGCGAACGCAGGCTCTGGTGGATGCTGGTAGGCTGGCCCGGGCCGAGGTGTTGACACTGCGCAGCCAGCTGGCACAGGAGGAATTGACGCTGACCGATGTAAGCAACCAGCACGACCAGCGACTGCTCGCTTTGGGCAGGGCCATGCAGATGGGCATGAGTGAATTATTCGCGCTGGACATCGTGGCACCGGTAATAACCGGATTGCAGGTAACGGAGCCCAATGCGGAACCGGAGGCGGTATTGGAAAATGTGCTGCGCACCCACCCGGCCTATGCCGCTTCCGAAATGGATATGAAGAGCGCCGAGAAAGGGATCGCGATCTCCAGGGCAGCGCGTCTGCCATCGCTCGGTTTCACGGCTTCCATCGGTACCGGTTATTCAGGGTTGAACCAGCAGGTGGTCGGAGAACCCATCGTCGGTGACCCCGCACCGATCGGGTTCACGGAAAGCGGCGAGGTGGTCTACACACCAACGGTTGACTACAACACGGAACTCACACCGTTCAGCGATCAGCTGGATCAGAACCTGAACGAATCGGTCAGTTTCACCCTGAGCGTACCGATCTTCAATAACATGCGCAATCGCACCAACGTATCGCTGGCGCGGATCCAACATGAGACCGCACGGAACCGGATGACGAACGTTCGGAACGATCTTCAGAGGGAGGTGCTGGATGCGATGATCATGCAACGCAGTGCGTTCCGTCAGTAC
>JAHEFL010000031.1 GCA_024640205.1 Flavobacteriales bacterium
AAAGCTCGCTGCCGATGCCGGGGTGGAGATCCTAAGGGCATGCACCTTGGTCATGCTTGCTGCGGGAACGTATTGAACCTTGCAGAAACCAAGAACCCCTGCCGAAGCAGGGGTTCTTGGTCAGGCTTGTATGACCGGACGGATCAGCGACCCACGATCAGCTTCTGAGCACTGTTCCCCAGGTCATTGGAAGCCCGTAGAAGGTACATTCCTTCCGCCAGCCCCATTGCCTTACTGCTCAACTCCACGCCCATTTCCCCACTCGGTGCATATATGTTCCGGTAAACCACCGCCCCCCGTAGATCCTGAATGATAAGTTCGGTCGGCATCACATCCATTCCATTCACCTGGATGTTGAACAGGTCATTGCTCGGATTCGGGTAAATGTGCATCGGATTCATGCCGGACATCGCATCGATCCCTACAGGACCACCGACCTGGATGTCATCGAGGTACAGGTCACCGCTGAAGGCACTGGAGGTGTAGCGGAATCGGAAGCGAACATTTTCGGTGATCAGACTTCCGGGGAGGTTAATGCTTCGGAAGACCCATGGTCCTGGTCCGCTGGCCGTTCCACTGGTGATCAAGTTCGCACCGGAGATGGCGGTGCGCTGCTGCCAGGTACGGCCACAATCCGTGGAGGAATACACGACAAGCTGTTCCGTGACATCGTCGAGCACCGTAGTCGTCGTGTTATATGAATACCAGAAGCTGAGCTGAGCTCCGCTGAGACCGCTGATGTTCAGGTTCGGGGTGATCAGGTCATCGATATCGCTGGCATTGGTGGTATTGATAATGTTCAATTGGTTCCGGTCACCACTATTCAAGCGGACACAAGCATTGCTATTATAGCCACCACCGGTGAAGCGCTGCCAATGCGTGAAGTTGAGATCGTAGTTTCCTTCAATGAATGGGAAGATCCCGTCGCTGCCTTCGAAGCCTTCGTAATAGGCACCGTTGAATGATTCATCCACACTGCCTACAAGCACGGCGTACTCATCGGTCTTGCTCGTGCTGCCATAGGCATTGCTCACGGTCAACGATACTGACTTCCAGCCTGGTGAGGAAAACTCCACGGTCGGGTTCTTCACGTTGCTCGTCGAGGGGGTCCCATCCTGGAATGTCCAGGACCACTCCGTGGCAAAGGACCGTCCGCTATTGTCCATGAACTTCACGGTCGTATTCGTGCAGGTCGTCGGCGTGAACGGTATCGTCGGCTGGTTCACGTTCGCTCCGACCACGGCGTAGAAGTCGGCTTGCGGAGGGCAAGTAGCCTCTGTGCCTTCAGCCACACCCGTGAAAACAAGGTTCTCTGAGGTCCACAAGCTGTTGCGTTCTGCGCTGGTGGTGTTCAATAGGGCACGCATCCTCTCCACCTGGCCCATGGTGAACATGCGAGGGCAGCTGGAATAGTCCATGATATTCTGGTAGTTCTCCACGATATCCGGATCACAGACCCGTGATGCGGCCGGAGTAGGACATCCACCGCTATTACCCTTGGTGATCGGCGTATCCTCCACACCATCATCACCACACTGGACGCCAGGTTCGTTCGTGCCACCCCAAACATGGCTCAGACTGAACATGTGGCCCATCTCGTGCGGCAGCGTATGGCGTGCACCGCTATTGCTGATACCCGTGCTACCGGTGTAGGACGCCAACATCATGGCACCATCCAGATACTCACTGAATCCTTCCGTGCTACCCGGTGGATTGACATATCCCGCAACACCGGGCGGGAGGTTCCGACAAACCCATACGTTCAAATAATGGTTTCTCGGCCACTGGGATCCCTTCGAGGTGGCTTCACCCAGAAAGGTTTGCACGGACTGTATCCGTTCGATACCGTTGGTGCAATTCCCGAATTGATCCTTTGTCGCCAATTTGAATTCCACCATGGCATTGCCGATGATAGGTTCGAACTCAGGGATGACAATCGAAAGATCGTTGTTCTGCGCATTGAAGTCATCGTTCAAGTCATCCACGGCGCTGAAGATCTGCTCATCCGTAATGTTCTCCGTGCCTTTGAGATGGAGCACATGGAACACGATGGGGATGGTGATCACGTAATCCTCATCCCGCTGCACCGCATTGTTGAGGATCAACTGCCGGATCTCTTCGTTCAGGGCGGCTTCCCGTTCCAGGAAGGAAGGGTCCTGTTCGATCATCTGTTGCCGGACGATGTGTGTGCCACAGGTATGCACTTCCTGGGCATTGGTGGTCCCTGCCCACATCACGGTGGACATACCAATTGCGAGGGTCTTTAAATGCTTCATTCTTAAAGGGAAGGGAACGTGTGAGGATGAACGGGGCCGAAGATAGGGGAATGGGTCGATCGTGCGTCAGCATTTCCGTGCAATGTGACGGTGCCTATGGGTATCCTGTCCGCATTTCGAACGTGGCTCGAACATGCACTTGGGTCCAAACGAAAACCCCTGATGAACAGGGGTTTTCACTGAGTTGGTAGAAGCGATCGTGCTAACGACCGATGATCAGCTTCTGGGCACTGCTTCCGCTCGCATTACTGATCCGAAGTACGTACAATCCTTCAGCGAGGCCCAAGGCACGGCTGCTCAGTTCGATGCCCATGCTGCCCTTTGGCGCGAAAATGTTCCGATGCACCACGGCTCCGCGCAGGTCCTGGATGATCAGTTCCGTTGCCGAATCCTCCATGCCCAGAACCTGGATGTTGAACACATCATTCGTAGGGTTCGGGAATACGCGGAAGATCTGAGACCCTTCCAGATCGTCGAGCCCAACAGGTCCGCCAACGTTCACATTATCAATGAACAGGTCACCGGAGAAAGCGCTGGAAACGAAGCGGAACCGGAAGCGCACGTTATCGGTGATCACGCTGCCCGGCAGGCTGATGCTGCGGAAGGTCCATGGTCCGGGTCCTTCCGTGGTACCGCTGGTGATCAGGTTGGCACCTGTTATGGAGGTCCGCTGCTGCCAGGACCGGCCACAATCGGTGCTGGAATAGACCTCCAATCGTTCGGTGACCTCCGTAAGGTCGGTGGTCGTTGTGTTGTATGAATACCAGAAGCTGAGCTGCGCACCGGAAAGTCCGTTCAGGTTCAGGTTCGGTGTGATCAGATCATCAATGTCATTGTCATTCGTGGAATTGATGATATCCAAGGGGTTCCGGTCACCGCTATTCAGCCTTGCGCACGCGTTACTCTCAAAGCCTCCATTGGTATAACGCTGCCAGTAGCTGAAGTTCCGGTCATAATTCGCCTCGATGAACGGGAAGATGCCCGAGCTGCCTTCGAATCCTTCGAAGTAGGCCCCGACATACGACTCATCGACACTCCCGACCAGTACGGCGTAATCATTCGTTTTGGTACTGCTACCCTGAGCGTTGGTCACGGTGAGAGTGACACTCTTGAACCCGGGAGAAGTGAATTGGACCATGGGGTTCTTCACCGTGCTCGTCGCTGGGTTCCCGTCCTGGAAGGTCCAGGCCCATTCAGTGGCTGTGGCCCGCGAACTGTTGTCAACGAATTTCACGTTCGTTCCGGTGCATGTCGTGGTGGAGAAAGGAATAATGGGAAGGTCCGGGTTCGATCCCACCATGGCATAGAAATCCGCCACTGGCGCACAGCTGACCTGGGAGCCCTCCGCCACACCTGTGATGACCAGGTTCGCTTCGGTATACAGATTATTCCGTTGGGCCGTCTCCGTGTCCAGCAGACCGCGGATCCGTTCCACTTGTCCCAGCGTGAACATGCGAGGGCAACTGGAATAGTCCATATGGTTCTGGTAGTTCTCATAGATGTCCGGGTCACAGACCTTCGAATCCTCGGGGTTCGAAGGGCAGCCGAACGTTCCTTTGGTGATCGGGGTATCCTCCACACCATCATCCCCACAGGCCACACCGGGCTCGTTCGTTTGACCCCAGGGATGGGCCAGGCTCAAATAATGTCCTACTTCATGGGTCAATGTCCGCCCTAGGTAATTATCGGCAACCCCGACCGTATTGGTCCGGATCATGATGCCATCGAATATGGAATTGAAACCGGTGGCACTGGCCGGCGTAAGTGCATAACCCAACAGCCCGGCATTCTCAAGATCACGTGCCACCCACACGTTCAAATACCGGTCCCGGGGCCATTGGTTCGCCTTCGAGCTGCTGAGGCCCAGCAAGGTCTGAACAGTTTGTATCCGGTCGATCCCGTTGTGACAGTTCCCATAGGGATCCTTCGTCGGCAAAGCGAATTGGAGCTTCACGTCACCGATCAGGTCCTCGAAAGGGGCGATCACTTGGTTCAGATCCGAATTGGCAGCGACATAATCGGTGTTCAGGCGATCGATCTGCTCGATCAACCGGGAATCCGGGATGTTCTCGGCGCCGTTCAAATGCAATACATGGAATACGACCGGGATCGTGAGGATCAGGTCCTCATCCCGGACGGTGGCATTGTTGATGATGATCTGGCGCAACTCTTCTTCGAACCGGGCCTCCTCATCCAACAGGGAGGGGTCCAAGGAGATCAGTCTCGCTCGTTCCGCATCCGACCCACACCAGTGTTGGGCGATCGACGTGATGGGAAGAAGAACAAGAAAGCTAAGTCCGAGTAAAAGGTGTTTCATGGTTAGGCCAAGATGTTATTATTGGAAGATCATCGAGCGATCACTAAGGTAATCATGAGAGCGTGAAGTTCCATTGGATAATGGTGTCGCGGCATCGATCCCTCGGGGAACGGACCTGTATCCCGAACGAACGGTCCGATGCAGATTCATGTAAGCGGTTCATCCACTGGCAAGCGATCACGAGCCATTCGGCCCCGGACGGCCTTGTATATCGGGTTCGGTAATTGGTAGGTCCAGAACGTCCAGTTCCGACCTGATCACTGCACATGCCTGTCGAACCTGCTCCTCGTTCATCACCAACGGTGGTGCGATCCTGAAGGCCGTCGGACAACTCAGGAACCAGAAGCCAAGGACTCCTTTCCGTATGCACCCTTTCACTACCCGCTGAGCACGTTCGGAGCTACCCAACTCGACGGCCAGCATGGCCCCGATGCCTCGAACTTCATGTACGCAGGGGTGTTCCAACAGCGTGCTGAATAATTGGCCGATGCGAGTTGCGTTGTCGACCAGCCTCTCGCGTTGGATGATCTCCAATGCTGCATGCCCCGCGACACATGGAAGAGGATGCCCGCCGAACGTGGTGATGTGCCCAAGGACCGGATCATATGCCAGCAGGTGCATGCGCTCCTTGGACGCGACGAACGCACCCATGGGCATCCCGCCGCCCAAGGCTTTCCCGAGGACCAGGATATCCGGAACCACGCCGCTGTGTTCCATGGCGAAGAGTTTCCCGGTCCGTCCGAACCCTGTTTGCACTTCGTCGAATATGAGCATGGCTCCGGTCCGGTCGCAGTGCTCTCTCAAGGCCCGCAGCCACGCCGGGTCCGGAATACGCACACCAGCATCGCCTTGCACGGGTTCCACGACAACCGCCGCCGTGTCTTCACCGATCATCTCAATGTCCTCCTGTGAGTTGAAACGCATGAAGTGCACGTCGGGAAGGAGGGGGCGGTTGCGGTACTTCTTCTGTTCGTTACCGGTGACGCTCAGCGCACCGTGGGTGCTGCCGTGGTAGCTGCGGTGGCAGGCGACCATGCGCGTTCGTCCTGTGGTCCTTTTGGCAAGTTTCAGCGATCCTTCTATGGCTTCCGCACCGCTATTGACGAAATACACGCTGTTCAAAGCATCGGGAAGGTGGTGTGCCAAGGCCTCGGCGTACTTCACCTGCGGTTCCTGGATGAATTCGCCATAAGGGATCACATGCAGGTAGCGATCGCATTGTTCCTTGATCGCACTAACCACCGCCGGGTGCCGATGTCCGGTATTGTTGACGGCCAGCCCCGCCACCAGGTCAAGATAGCGCCTACCGTCCCTGCCGATCAGGTAACAACCTTCAGCGGCAACGATATCAAGTGCCAGTGGGTCCGGACTTGTGGGTGCCAAGTGGTCTAGGAATGCACGATGCAAACTTTCCATGATCGGAGCAGGACGTTCTGGCCCCAAAGGTCCGTTATGTCATTCTAAGGGACAGCGATCCGGCTCGACCACTCGATCGTCGCTACCTGCGATCGGGCCCCGGCTCTTTGGATCCACCTCTGTAGCGCTTGAGTATCTCGCGGTGGAAATCCCTTTCGGCGCGGCCTAATTCCACCGTGCGGACGGCGCCTATCAATCGCTTTGAATCCCCTTGGAACTTGCGCAGCAGGTCTAGTTCCTTTTGTCGGTTCTCAAGTTCCTTATCCATGAATGCGATGGCTTCAGCTTCGGACAGCGTTTCATTCTCCTTCCTGTTCCGTCGATCCAGGTCATGAAGTTCACGACGCAAGGCGCTGGTCTTCTCATCATATTCATTGTATACAGGCCAGAATCGCTGGGCCTCTTCCGGGGTCAGGGACAGACGCGTGGTGAGGTAGGCGCTTTTCTGGGCACGTATCTCTTTCATGCGCTCGGGAGAAAGTCGTTCCGGAGGGCCTTGTGCAAAATGTGCACCGGCCGTCAGCAGTATCAGGGTGGTAAGGAGGATATGTCTCATGGTTGTTCCGCGATGACGATCAAGGGCAGATCGGAATATTCAAGGTAGGCCCCAAGTTCTTCTTGCGTGAATCCATTTCCAGGTTGGATAGCGATCTCCTGGCTAGAGGCCAATTCACGATAAAGTTCCTCTTCATCGAGCCATAGCAGATCCTCACCAAGGAGATCGTCCTCCTGAATGTGGGATCCGGCCAGGATCGGCGCAGGGGCGTTCCGTTCATTTCGCTGCCACAGAAAAGCGGCGACCAGGATCAATGCTAGAAAGCCGACTGCCATGACGCGACGAACCAGTTTGGGTAGGGATCGGCTCCGTGTGCGCGCCACTACCTCTGCTTGCACCCGATGCGGAAAAGTCTCGAAGAACCCGATCGGAGTTACGAAGGGGTCCACCTTGGGTATTCCCCCCAGATCAGGTGCTTCGTGCAGTTCGCTCTTGTCGGTGTCGTCGATCATGGCTTAATGTTCATTTAGACCATTTGCGATGCGATCGGTTTGATCGGTACCGGATAATCCATGCATTTCCCGGTTTATCCTGTCCTCGATCTTCTTCACGGCGATGTGAAAACTGCTTTTGAGAGCACCTACGCTGGTGCCGGTGATCGCACTGATCTCCTCGTACTTCAATTCCTCGAAATACTTCATGGTGAACACCGACCGCTGCTTGTCCGGCAACGCCATCACCGCAGCTTGCAGTCGACGTTGGATATCATCGCCACTGAATTGCTCTCCATCCTGCATGGTGGCGGTAAGGCGTTCCGTCACTTTTTCATCCGTCACGAAGAGTCCTCTCTTCAATTTCCGGAGGTGGTTCAGACTTTCATTGTGTGCAATGCGGTACAGCCAGCTGAATAATTTGGAATCCCCTCGGAAATTCTGGAGACCGGTCCAAGCCTTGATGAATATGTTCTGGAGCACGTCCTGCGCTTCGTCATGATCGGTGACCATCCGGCGCACGTAGCGGTACAGCGGTTGCTGGTATTGCTTCACCAGAAGATTGAAGGCGTAATGCCGACTTTCCTCCTTCCGGAACAGCGCCAGGAGTTCGGTATCCGAGAGCTCGTTCATACAGCTCCCATCCAGGACCGGCCTATTTGCGGGTCATTGCACGACGCGCAGCCGCTATGATATCCGGAACGTCCAGACCATATTTTTTTAAGAGCTGGTCCGGTGTTCCACTCTCCCCGAAACTGTCGTTGACGGCCACGAATTCCTGTGGGGTGGGTGCGTTCAAGGCCAGGACCTGGGCGATCGCATCCCCCATCCCGCCGTACCGATTGTGTTCCTCGCAACTGACCGCACATTTCGTTTGCGCTACGGAACGTAGGACGGCTTCCGAGTCCAGAGGTTTGATCGTATGGACGTTGATCACTTCCGCCTTGATCCCTTCGGCAGCGAGTTGTTCCGCGGCCTGCAATGCCCTCCAGACGAGGTGCCCACAGGCGAATAAACTGACGTCCGTGCCCTCCACTAGCACCTGGGCTTTCCCGATCTCAAAAGGCATTTCAGATGGAATGAAAACCGGCCATTTGGGTCTCCCGAACCGGAGGTAGACCGGTCCCTCATGCACGGCGATGGCCAGCGTGGCCTGCCGCGTCTGGTTGTGGTCCGCAGGTACCACCACGGTCATCCCCGGAAGCATGCGCATCAGGCCGATGTCCTCGAGGATCTGGTGTGTGGCGCCATCTTCTCCCAAGGTCAGCCCGGCATGGCTGGCACAGATCTTCACGTTCTTGCCAGCGTACGCGATGCTCTGTCTCACCTGGTCGTACACCCGCCCGGTGCTGAAGTTGGCGAATGTCCCCGTGAAGGGGATCTTGCCACCGATGGTCATTCCGGCCGCGATCCCCATCATGTTGGCCTCCGCGATCCCCACCTGGAAGAACCGGTCCGGGAATTCCTTGGCAAAGGCGTCCATCTTCAATGATCCGGTCAGGTCCGCGCAGAGTGCGACCACTTCCGGGTTGTTCCGACCAAGTTCAAGCAGGCCGGCGCCAAAGCCGCTACGTGTGTCCTTCTGGTCGAGAATGGGGTAAGTGCTCATGGTCTCAGAAATTTACAACGACCGATCGGCCGCTTTCGATAACAACTTCCTGGTCTAGGCTGAGTTCGGTGCGACGTGCGCCGCGACTACGGTATGTGACCAAATAGGCGCCCGGCAACAAGCGCAATTGCATACGTTGAGCGGAATGGTCCAGGTCGGCCACCCATTCCAGCAGATCGCCCTTTTTCAGGAATAGCGCTCCATCACCAGGGGTGCTCGGCTGGATGTTCAGGACCCCCGTTCTAGGGATCACGATGTCCGTGGTCCTTCCCTGTTCGATCACCACATCCGGGATGAATAGTCGCGGCATGGTAAGTACCTCCAGGTCATAGGTCCCCACTCGATACCGTTGAGCGGATCCGATCGCCTGTGCATGCAAGGTCTTGAGTTCGCCACTTCGGCGCACGATGCTGTGTACGGTGTACCCGTCACTCGGACCGGAACCACTTTTCAGGTCAAGTGTCCCCATCCCTGCATCGACGGTGATGATCGTATGGACCCCTGGCTTTACGGTGACGTTCTCACGGACCGAAGGAGGGAGCGTGTGCGCTACCACCCGATAGGTGAAGATCGGGTCCAGGGAAAGGGTGTCCGGGATGCCCCGGTCGTTCATGGTGTGCACGAAATGGTAACGCACCGTACCGTTCTTTTGGTCGTACAGGGTGACCGGGACATCCGTTTCCGTCGGCTTGCCGTCCGTGGTCATGAGGCTCACCTGCGCTGTGGTGCTGTTCAGCGCCTGTGTCAGCACGATCTTCAGCACATGTTCGAAGACTTCCGGGGTTTCGGCATCAAAGAAATTCCCGATGCATCGCAGGGAATATTTCTCAGCATCCTCGAGCCCCACCCCGATAACGAAGGGTTTCAGGACGATCCCCTTGGACTGGAGTGCGCGACTGACCGCGCAAGGGTCCTCGTCACATGCTTCGATGCCATCGGTGATAAGGATGATCACATTCCGGATGGCACGCTCCCCCTTGCGCACCTTTTGCGTGCTTGGAAAATCGTCAGCCGAACGCTCCAGGGACCGTGCGATGGGCGTGGTACCCACGCATCGCAATCCTCTGATCACGGATCGCATGTCCGGGGCACTATTCGCGGAAAATGGCACTTCCAGATGCGTGTCATCACAATCCTGAACGCCGCCCGAGATAGGCGAGCGGTGACCATAAACGCGTAAGGCCAGCTCCAGATCCGGTTGGCCTTCCAATTCATCCAGTGATCGGAGCAGCAGTTCCCGGGCCACATCGATCCGTGGCTTGTCACCCCAGAACCCGTTCATGCTGTTGCTCGCGTCGAACACGAACAGCATGCGCGTCAACGGTGGAAGCGAAGCACCATCCTGCGCCTTCGCATCACCCGAACAAAACAGGGTCAACATAAGGACCAGGGATGCAGCGCGCATCAGCCAAGAAGGGAACTGCTTCGTTCTCATGAGATCACGTTCTTCCCCGGTAACGGTGAAAAGCGTGCCGATCGCAACCATGGGTTCAATAGTCCCCAAGGGTTTCCTCCAACTGGGCCAATGCTTTGGCCAGCTGCTCATCGTTGGGGGCGATACCATGCCATTGGTGGCTGCCCATCATGAAATCCACACCCTGGCCCATTTCCGTGCGCATCAGGATCATCACCGGACGGCCTTTCCCCGTGCGGGTTCTGGC
>JAHEFL010000032.1 GCA_024640205.1 Flavobacteriales bacterium
GCACACCCTGCGTGCGGACATTGACTTTGCGATCACCGAAGCGCACACCAAGATGGGTCGCATCGGCGTGAAGTGCTGGATCTGCCGTGGTGAGGTATATGGCAAGAAGGACCTGAGCCCCAACCAGGGCCAGGCAAAAGGCGCCGGTGGCCCCCGCATGGGTGGCGACCGTCGTGGTGGCGATCGCCGTGGTGGCGACCGTCGTGGAGGAAGTCGTGGTACGAACCGTTCCAATAACTGATCGACATGTTGCAACCGAAACGCAGTAGGCGTCGCAATATGCATAAGGGCCGCATGAAAGGGCAGGCCCAGCGCGGACACCGTGTTACCCTCGGATCCTTCGGCCTGAAGGGTCTGGAGAACGTGTGGTTGACCGGTCGCCAGATCGAAGCCGCCCGTGTAGCCCTGACCCGTTACATGAAGCGTGAGGGCCAGGTCTGGATCAAGGTGTTCCCGGATAAGCCCGTGACCAGCAAACCCGCCGAAGTACGGATGGGTAAGGGTAAGGGATCCCTGGACCATTGGGTGGCGGTATGCCATGCTGGTCGCATCATTTTCGAAGTGGACGGAGTACCGACGGCAACGGCGAAGGAGGCCCTGCGTCTGGCAGCCCAGAAGCTACCCATCAAGACCAAGTTCGTTACCCGCGAGGATTACGACGGGCAATAAGAACGAGCCATGAAACAGAAAGGACTGGACCTTAAGGACCTCACGGAACAGGAGCTGCAGGATAAGCTACAGGAGGAGCGTTCTGCTCTTACCAAGCTTCGTTTCAGCCATACCGTGAGCCCCATCGAGAGCCCGATGCAGCTTCGTCACAAGCGTAAGGACGTTGCGCGGGTGCTCACCGAGATCCGCAAACGCGAACTCAACAATCAAAGCAAATAAGCCTGCCATGGAACGCAATCTGAGAAAAGAGCGGGTAGGGATCGTTACCAGCGACAAGATGGACCGCAGTTGTACGGTCATGGTGGAGCGGCGGGTGAAACATGCCAAGTACGGCAAGTTCGTCAAGCTGTCCAGCAAGTTCATGGCGCATGACGAGAACAACGATGCACATGTGGGCGACACCGTCCGCATCATGGAAACACGACCGGTCAGCAAGCTGAAGCGCTGGCGCTTGGTCGAAGTAGTGGAAAGGGCCAAGTAATAGCACTGAGCGATGATCCAACAGGAATCCCGGCTGAACGTGGCCGACAACAGCGGCGCCAAGGAGGTGCTTTGCATCAGGGTGCTGGGTGGCACCGCCAGGCGTTATGCCCGGATCGGCGACACCATCGTGGTGACCGTGAAGGATGCGATGCCCAATGGTGGCACCAAGAAAGGCACGGTGCACAAAGCCGTGGTGGTGCGCACGAAGAAGGAAACGCGCCGCAAGGATGGCAGCTACATCCGCTTTGATGACAACGCGGTGGTGATCCTTGACGCAGCGGGCGAAATGAAGGGCACCCGGATCTTCGGACCGGTAGCCAAGGAGCTGCGCGAAAAGAAGTTCATGAAGATCATCTCCCTGGCACCTGAGGTGCTTTAAGGAAACGAGCGATGCAGAAGAAGACACACATCAAGAAGGGCGACATGGTGAAGGTCCTCGCCGGCGTGGACCGGTCCCGTGAGGGACGGGTGCTGGAGGTGGATCGTGCGCGCATGATCGCTTTCGTTGAGGGGCTCAACATCAACAAGAAGCACAGCAAGCCTACCACGGCCAACCCACAGGGAGGGATCGTGGAGAAGGAGGGTCCCATTCAATTGAGCAACCTGATGCTCATCGACCCCAAGTCAGGCGAACCCACGCGTGTGGGGCGCAAGGTGGTCGATGGCAAACTGGTCCGCATAAGTAAACGCACCGGCGAGGTGATCAAGTGATGAGCTACGTACCAAGGCTTCGTGCCAAATACACGACCGAAGTGGCCCCTGCGCTCCAGAAGGAGTTCGGATACAAGAGCCCAATGCAGGTTCCCCGCGTGTTGAAGATCAGCCTGAACCAGGGACTGGGTGATGCCGTCGGCGACAAGAAGATCGTAGAGCAGGCCGTAGCGGACATGAGCCTGATCGCCGGTCAGAAGGCGGTGGCGACCTTGTCCAAGAAGGACATCAGCAACTTCAAACTGCGCAAGGGGATGCCGATAGGCAGCCGGGTGACCTTGCGCGGTGACCGTATGTTCGAATTCCTCGATCGCTTGATCGCTGTGGCACTTCCACGTACCCGTGACTTCCGCGGTGTGAAGGCGTCCGGTTTCGACGGTCGGGGCAACTTCACCATGGGTGTGAAGGAACAGATCATCTTCCCTGAGATCGACATCGACAAGGTGAGCAAGATCACGGGAATGGACATCACCGTGGTGACGTCCGCCAGGACGGATCAGGAGGCCAAGGCGCTGTTGCGTGAACTGGGCTTCCCGTTCTCTGACAAGAAATAACGACAAGAACAGAACGAATATGGCCAAGGAATCCATGAAAGCCCGCGAGCGCAAGCGCGCTCGTATGGTGGGTAATCAAGCCGCCAAGCGTGCCGCTTTGAAGGCTGCCGGCGACTGGGAGGCACTGCAGAAAATGCCGGCGAACGGGAGCCGTGTGCGCATGCACAACCGGTGCCAGCTGACCGGACGTCCGCGTGGGTACATGCGCATCTTCGGTATTTCCAGGAATATGTTCCGTGATATGGCCCTGGAGGGAAAGATCCCCGGGGTGACCAAGTGCAGTTGGTAAGCAAAGAGCAAGCAAAGCCATGACCACCGATCCAATAGCCGATTACCTGACCCGTTTGCGCAACGCCATCCAGGCGCACAAAAAGGTCGTTGAGGTGCCCGCGAGCAACCTGAAGAAGGATATCACGCGCATCCTTTATGACAAGGGTTACATCCTCTCCTGGAAGTCCGAGGAGGACGGCAAGCAGGGAACGATCAAGATCGCCTTGAAATACGATCCGCGCACGCGGCGCAGTGCCATCGAGCAGCTCACCAGGGTGAGCAGCCCAGGTTTGCGGAAATACGCCCATGCCGGGGATCTACCCCGCGTGTTGAACGGCCTTGGCGTGGCCATCATCTCCACCAGCAAGGGTGTGGTCACCGACAAGGAGGCCCGTACGCTGAACGTGGGTGGAGAAGTGTTGTGCTACATCAGCTAAGAAAGAGACCACGATGTCACGCATAGGAAAAGCACCGATCACGCTACCCAAAGGGGTGGAGATCACCATCAGCGACAAGAACCTGGTGACCGTCAAGGGTCCCAAGGGCACCTTGGAGCAGGCAGTGGACCCGGACCTGAAGGTATCCCAGGCGGACGGGACCTTAACACTGGAGCGTCCCAGCGATGCCAAGCCGCACAGGGCCAAGCATGGCCTGTACCGTTCACTGATCGCGAACATGGTCAAGGGAGTGAGCGAAGGATTCGTGATCGAACAGGAGCTCGTTGGTGTGGGTTACCGCGCCACGACCAAGGGTCAGCAATTGACCCTGGCCCTGGGCTTCTCACATGCCGTGACGATCGAGCTGCCTCCCCAGATCAAGGTGGCCGCAGCGCAGGAGAAAGGAAAGAACCCCATCATCCGCCTGGAGTCGGTGGACAAGCAACTCATCGGCCAGGTGGCCGCCAAACTTCGTTCCCTGCGGAAGCCGGAGCCTTACAAAGGCAAGGGTGTACGCTTCGTGGGTGAGGTGGTGCGTCGCAAGGCAGGTAAAGCAGCCGGTAAATAAGCAAAGCCATGGCATTCGATAAGATCGCACGCCGACAGAAGATCAAGACACGGGTCCGTAAGAGCATCACGGGATCCGCTGCTCGCCCGCGTCTGTCCGTGTACCGCAGCAATACGGGCATGTACGCCCAGATCATCGATGACGAGGCCGGCCGTACGCTGGTCAGCGCATCATCGCTTAAGGACAAAAAAGCCAACGGGATCCCGAAGATCGAACAGGCCAAGGTGGTGGGTTCGGCGATCGCCGAGAAGGCCAAAGCGGCCGGTATCGAGCTGGTCGTATTCGACCGTAATGGTTACCTGTACCATGGCCGGGTGAAAGCCCTGGCTGAAGCCGCCCGCGAGGCCGGACTTAAATTCTGATCATACCATACCCATGTCAGGAGCGAACATTAAGAAGGTCAAGAGCAGCGATCTCGAGCTGAAGGACAAGCTCGTAGCGTTGAACCGTGTGACCAAAGTGACCAAGGGTGGACGTACGTTCACGTTCTCCGCCATCGTGGTGGTGGGCAATGAGAACGGTGTCGTAGGCCACGGTCTGGGTAAGGCCAAGGAGGTGCAGGAGGCGATCGCCAAAGGCATCGACGATGCAAAGAAGAACCTGGTGAAGGTCCCTGTTCTGAAGGGTACAATCCCACACAGCCAGCTGGGTAAATATGCCGGTGCACAGGTATTCCTGAAGCCCGCAGCCCACGGTACGGGTGTTATTGCTGGTGGTGCCATGCGAGCGGTACTGGAGAGCGTTGGTGTAACGGACGTGCTGGCGAAGAGCAAGGGCAGCAGCAACCCGCACAACGTGGTGAAAGCCACCATCGAAGCACTGACAAGCCTGCGCGATGCCAATCAAGTGGCGGTACAGCGCGGAGTGAAACTGGATAAAGTATTCAACGGATAATACCTGGTGCGACCCGTTCGCGACCAAATGCCATGAGCAAGTTGATCATCACACAGATACACAGCCAGATCAAGTGCCCGAAGCGGCAGAAGGATACCCTTCGCGCTCTGGGTCTTGGCCGCATCGGCAAGAGCAATGAATTGGAAGGCACACCGCAGGTACGTGGCATGGTGGAGAAGGTGCATCATCTGGTGAGCGTGAAGGAGGCCTGAAACTGAACACGGAAGATCTTATGCCAACGCCTGGCTACGGCGACAAGACATGGACCTGAGCAATTTGAAACCGGCCAAAGGGGCCACCAAGAAGGAGAAGCGTATCGGACGCGGCGAAGGCAGCGGACGTGGTGGTACCTCCACACGTGGTCACAAGGGTGCGAAGAGCCGCAGTGGTTACAGCAGTAAGCGTGGATTCGAAGGAGGCCAGATGCCATTGGTGCGTCGTGTACCGAAATTCGGTTTCACGAACCCGACCCGGGTGGAATACAAGGGCATCAACCTGGATACGCTCCAGGCCCTTGCGGAATCCAAGGGATTGTCCGCAATCGACCCGACCGTTCTGCACGCGAATGGTCTGATCGCCAAGAATGACAAATTGAAGGTGCTTGGTCGTGGTGAGCTCAAGGGAGCGATCACGATCACCGCACATGCTTTCAGCGCGACCGCCAAAGCGGCGATCGAAGCGAAAGGAGGAAAGGTTGAACTCATTGCAAGCGTAGCTGAGAAGGCATGAAGAACCTGATCGAAACGATCAAGAACATCTGGCGCATCGATGAGTTGCGCACGCGGATCCTCATCACCCTGGGCCTTCTGCTGATCTATCGCATCGGTAGCTTCATCGTGCTTCCCGGTGTGGACAGTGCGCGCATGGCGGCCAGTGCTTCCGGAGGTGGGGGTATCGCCGAGATCCTCTCGATCTTCACCGGAGGTGCATTCACGCGGGCATCCATTTTCGCGTTGGGCATCATGCCGTACATCTCGGCGTCCATCATCATGCAGTTGATGGGCATTGCGGTTCCTGCCGTGCAGAAGATGCAGAAGGAGGAGAGCGGTCGTCGGCGAATCAACCAGTACACGCGTTACCTCACCATCCTGATCTGTGTTTTCCAGGCCCCTGGATACATCTACACTACGATCGAACCTGAGGCCCGTATCAACGATGGTCAATTCTGGCTCTTCACGAGCATTGTGATACTCTCAGCATCCACCTTGTTCGTGATGTGGCTCGGTGAGCGCATCACGGAGCGTGGACTTGGGAATGGTATCTCCTTGATCATCATGATCGGCATCGTGGCCCAGTTGCCGCAATCCTTCGCGCAAGAGGTGGTCGGCCGGATGGGTCCAGGTGGAGGTGGTCTAGTGCTGCTCTTGGTGGAGATCGTATTGTGGGTGCTGATAATCGCGGGCTGCATCCTATTGGTCCAGGGCACGCGCAGGATCCCGGTCCAGTTCGCCAAGCGGGTGCAAGGGAACAAGCAGTACGGAGGTGTTCGGAACTACATCCCCTTGAAAGTGAACGCGGCAGGAGTCATGCCGATCATTTTCGCTCAGGCCATCGTGTTGATCCCGATGTACGTCGCACAGGCGTTCGAGACCCCACCGAACTGGTTGCTGAGCATGGTGAACAGCCAGGGGTTCTTCTACAATTTCACCCTGTTCCTGATGGTGGTATTGTTCACGTACTTCTACACGGCCATTACCGTGAACCCGAACCAGCTCAGCGATGATATGAAGCGCAATGGTGGATTCATCCCCGGAGTTAAACCAGGACGGCAGACGGCGAACCATATCGATGAGCTGCTTTCGAGGATCACCCTACCCGGTGCGATCTTCCTGGGTTTCGTTGCGATACTTCCGGCCTTTGCGATGATGTTCGGCATCAAGCAGGGCTTTGCACAATTTTTTGGTGGCACCTCGCTGCTGATCATGGTAGGTGTTCTTCTGGACACGCTCCAACAGATCGAGAGCCACTTGTTGATGAGGCATTATGATGGTCTGATGAAGTCTGGTCGGATCAAAGGCAGGTCGGGTGGAGCGGCCTTCGGCATGGCCGGCTAGGGCATGGCGAAGACAGTGAACCACTTGGGCGATGATGAGATCGCCGTGTTGAAGGAGAGTTCTTTACTTGTTGGTAGGACCTTGGCGGAAGTGGCCAAAGTGATAGCACCCGGTGTGACAACGGGGGAACTGGACCGCCTGGCGGAAGAGTTCATCCGGGATAACAAAGCGGTGCCCGGGTTCAAGGGCCTCTACGGATGCCCGAGCACGCTCTTGATAAGCGTGAACGAGCAGGTGGTGCATGGATTACCCGGGGACAGGGTGCTGCGTGAAGGGGATGTCGCCAGTGTGGATTGCGGCGTGTTGATGAACGAATTGTATGGCGACAGCGCCTACACGTTCACCATCGGGGAGGTGGATGAGGAGGTGAAAAAACTTCTACGGGTGACGCGGGAATGTCTCGACAGGGGTATCGCCGCAGCCGTGGAAGGCAATCGGACCGGAGATATCGGACATGCCGTTCAGGAGCACGCGGAGAGCAACGGGTACGGAGTGGTGAGGGAACTCGTGGGTCACGGACTGGGACGGAAGTTGCACGAAGCACCCGAAGTGCCGAACTATGGAAGACGTGGGCAGGGCGTGCGGCTGAGAAGTGGAATGGTGCTGGCGATCGAACCCATGATCAACATGGGTGTGAAGGAGGTGAAGCAGATGTCGGATGGATGGACGATCGTTACTCGCGACGGCAAGCCCAGTGCGCACTTTGAACACAATGTGGCCGTGAGGCCGGGCAAGGCAGAGGTCCTATCGACCTTCAGTTACATCGAGGATGTACTGAGGGCAAAAGGTGAATGGATGGTTCCGACCGAAGCGGTCGACCATAAAGTTGAACGGAATGGGTGACCATACCGCGAATGAATAAGGAATAGGAAAGAGAAGAACGAACGAAAGGAATGAGCAAGGCTGGAACGATAGAGCAGGATGGCGTCATCAAAGAGGCGTTGAGCAATGCCATGTTCCGGGTGGAGTTGGAGAACGGACACATCATCGTAGCCCATATCTCGGGCAAGATGCGGATGCACTACATCCGGATCCTGCCAGGTGACAAGGTGAAAGTGGAGATGAGCCCGTACGATCTGAGCAAGGGGCGCATCACCTTTCGATACAAGAGCTAAGAACACAGGAAACCATGAAGGTCAGGGCCTCCCTCAAACCACGTTCCGCGGATTGCAAGATCGTCCGTCGTAAGGGACGTTTGTACATCATCAACAAGAAGAACCCGAAGTTCAAGCAGCGTCAAGGCTGATAACGCATAGAGCGAAATGGCACGTATCGCAGGCATCGACCTACCCAAGAACAAAAGAGGCTGCATCGGTCTCACTTACATCTATGGCATCGGCCGCAGCAAGGCTCTGGATATCCTCCAGAAGTCGGAAGTGGACCCGAACACCAAGGTGGACGACTGGACCGATGATGAGCAGGCGCGTATCCGCCAGCACATCACCGAACAGGTAAAGACCGAAGGTGCCCTCCGAAGCGAGGTGCAGTTGAGCATCAAGCGTTTGATGGACATCGGCAGTTACCGTGGCATGCGCCATCGTTCGGGACTCCCTGTGCGCGGGCAGCGTACGCGCACCAACAGCCGCACGCGCAAAGGCAAGCGGAAGACGGTGGCGAATAAGAAGAAAGCAACCAAGTAAGGATAGGTCCAAGTACCTAAACAACCCAGGCAATGGCAAAGCAGGATCAAAAAGCCGGCGGAAAGAAGAAGAAGAAGAACGTCGTTGTGGAAGCATATGGGCAGGCCCATATCCGCGCGACCTTCAACAACCTCATCATTTCGCTGACCAATAACAAGGGCGAGGTGATCAGCTGGTCTTCCGCTGGTAAGCAAGGCTTCCGCGGCAGCAAGAAGAACACCCCGTACGCTGGGCAGGTAAGTGCCGAGGAATGCGCACGTGAGGCACATGACCTGGGACTCCGCAAGGTGAAGGTGTTCGTGAAGGGGCCCGGATCCGGTCGCGAGAGCGCTATCCGTGCCCTGCACAACAGCGGTGTCGAGGTCACGGAGATCATCGATATCACACCCATGCCTCACAACGGCTGCCGGCCGCCCAAGAAGCGCCGCGTTTGATCCACTGAGAAGAACCGTAGGGACCGGATGTTCCGGATCCCGTTGTTGGTGGCCAGGAGCCACCCAAAACCAGAAGAAGAATGGCACGTTATACAGGACCCAAGACCCGGATCGCCCGGAAGTTCAAAGAGGCGATCTATGGCCCGGACAAATGGATGGAGCGGAAGCCACATCCACCCGGACAACACGGACCCAACACCCGCCGCCGCCGTAAGGAGAGCGAATACTCCGTGCAGCTGCAAGCGAAGCAGAAGGCCAAATACACGTACGGCATCCTCGAGCGACAGTTCGAGAAGATGTTCCACACGGCCGCAAGCAAGAAAGGTGTTACCGGTGAAGTGCTCATGCAATTATGCGAGGCCCGCTTGGACAATACCGTGTTCCGCTTGGGTATTGCCCGCACGCGTCGTGCGGCTCGCCAATTGGTGAGCCATGGCCACATCACCGTGGACGGACAAATGGTGAACGTGCCTAGCTACAGCATGCGTCCCGGACAGTCCGTGGCCGTGCGTGAAAAGAGCCGCGCCATGGAAGCGATCACCAACAGTATCGCAACGAACAGCGCACGCTTTGATTGGTTGGATTGGAACCCGGCGACGATGAGCGGGAAATTCCTGGCCATGCCGGAGCGTGCACAGATCCCAGAGAACATCCGCGAGCAACTGATCGTGGAATTGTATTCCAAGTAAGAACCTAAACAAAGAGGACGACCCATGCCCATCCTTGACTTCCAGCGGCCTGACAAGGTCACGATGATCGAATCCGATGACAAGCACGGCTCTTTCGAGTTCCGTCCGCTTGAGCCGGGTTATGGCATCACCATCGGCAACTCGCTGCGCCGCATTCTGCTATCCTCATTGGAGGGTTTTGCCATCACCTCCGTTCGTATCGACGGAGTGGACCACGAGTTCAGCACCATCAAAGGAGTGATGGAGGATATGACCGAGATCGTACTGAACCTGAAGCAGGTCCGCTTCCGCCGTCAGTTGGATGACGTGAGCACCGAGAAGGTATCCTTCACCCTCAGCGGTAAGGACGGCTTCACGGCAGGTGATATCGGGAAGCATACCACCGGCTTCCAGGTCCTGAACCCGGAACTGGTGATCGCCAATATGGAGTCCAATGTGAAGCTCCATGTCGAAGTGACCATCGGCAAGGGTCGCGGCTACGTACCGGCCGATGAGAACAAATTGGAGGGTGCCGCCATCGGGACCATCTTCATTGATTCGATCTTCACTCCGATCAAGAACGTGAAGTACACGGTGGAGAACACCCGTGTGGAAGAGAAGACCGACTACGAGAAGTTGATGATCGAGGTGATCACAGACGGTAGCGTGACCCCGAAGAACGCTCTGCAGGAAGCGGCGAAGATCCTGATCCATCACTTCATGCTCTTCAGCGATGAGCGCATCAGCCTGGAGGTGGAGGAACGTGGCGCTGAGGTGGAGGAGTTCGATGAGACCAGCCTTCACATGCGCCAGCTGCTTAAGACCAAGTTGGTGGACATGGACCTGAGCGTTCGTGCACTGAACTGCCTGAAGGCTGCCGAC